>NZ_JBFUCI010000030.1:0-27867 GCF_056405335.1 Variovorax sp. P1_H12_2 | reverse complement strand
CCAGCCACCCCGAGCTCTTCTGGGGCCTGGTGGCCAGCATGTGGGTCGGCAACGTCTTCCTGCTGGTCCTGAACGTGCCGCTGGTGCGCTACTGGCTGTCGGTGTTCAAGATCCCCTACAGCGTGCTGTTCCCGTCGATCCTGTTCTTCTGCTGCATCGGCACCTACAGCGTCAACAACAACCTGGAAGACGTCTTCATCACGGCGGCGTTCGGCTTCATGGGCTACATGTTCATGCGGCTGGAGCTCGACGCCGCCCCGCTGATGCTCGGCTTCATCCTCGGGCCCATGCTGGAGGAGAATTTCCGCCGCGCGCTGCTCCTGAGCCGCGGGAGTTTCACGACGTTCCTCACGCGGCCCATCAGCGGCAGCCTGCTGGCCCTGATCGCCGTCTTCGTCACCTGGCAGGTGGTCGCGTTCGTCTTTCAGGTGCGCAAGAGGAATGCCCTTCGGGAGCAAGCGGCCTAGCGTCCTCTTCGTGACCATGGCCTTGCACCCCCGCGCTGGACCGCGGTTTCGTGCTCGGCCATGATCGGCGCACTATGGTCACACCCATGGTCCGTGCAATGGCTTCGGCGCTTCTCCTGGCCACGACAGGAGCCCTTGGCGCGGCCACCCCGGATTTCGCATCCGAGCGCCGGAAGATGACGGAAGAGATCACGGCGCTGGCTCGCCAGACTCCCGCGGAAACCGTCAGGCCCGCCTTCGACGCGCGCGTGATGGCGGCCATGGACAAGGTGCCCCGGCACGAGTTCGTGCCCCTCAACCAGCTCGATCTGGCGTACGCGAACCGGCCGGTACCGATCGGCCATGGGCAGACCATCTCCCAGCCCTACATCGTGGCGCTGATGACGGACCTGGCCAAGGCGGAGCCCGGCGACAAGGTGCTCGAGGTGGGGACCGGATCCGGCTATCAGGCGGCGGTGATGGCGCAGCTGGCCCGCGTGGTCTACACCATCGAGATCATCGAGCCGCTGGGGCTCCAGGCCACGCAACGGCTGCAGAAACTGGGCTACACCAATGTCCAGGTGCGCCTGGGCGACGGCTATCACGGCTGGGAGGAACATGCGCCCTACGACGCCATCCTCGTGACCGCGGCGGCCAGCCACGTCCCGCCGCCCCTCATCCGCCAGCTCAAACCCGGCGGCCGGATGGTGATTCCGGTGGGCGCGGCGTTCATGGTCCAGCAGTTGATGCTGATCGAGAAGAACGCCGATGGAACGGTGTCGATGCGGCAGATCCTGCCGGTGATCTTCGTTCCGCTGACCGGCCAGCGCTGAGCGCCCGGAGCGTCGATGACCGCCGCGCCGCTGATCGCCGTGGCCCTGGTCTCGGCCGCCGCGCTGGCCTACGAGATTCTGCTGATGCGGCTGTTCTCGATCACCCTGTGGCACCACTTCGCCTACATGATCATCAGCCTCGCGCTGCTCGGTTGGGGTGCCAGCGGCGCCTTGCTGACCCTGGCGCAGCGCGCGGTGCAGCAGCGATTCGCGCCGCTCTTCTGCGCGGCCGCCGCGGCTTTCGGGCTCACTGCGATCGGCTGTTTCGCGTTGGCCCAGCGCGTGCCGTTCAATCCGCTCGAACTCCTCTGGGACCCGCGCCAGCCGGCCTACCTGCTGGCCGTCTACCTGCTGCTCCTGCTGCCCTTCCTGTGCGCCGGCGCCTGCGTGTGCATGGCGCTGACGCGCTTTCGCGGCGCGCAGTCGCGCATCTACAGCGTCGACATCCTCGGTGCAGGCGCGGGCAGCCTGGGGATCGTGGCGCTGCTCTTCGTGGTGGCGCCGGCCGACGCCTTGCAGATGATCGGCGCGCTGGGCTGCGTCGCGGCGGCGGTCGGGTGGATCGAATGCGGCGGGCGTCGGCGCTGGCCGGCGCTCGCATCGGTGGCGCTGGCCGGCGGCCTCCTGCTGCTGCCCGCGGCGTGGCTGGCGCCCGTCATGTCGCCCTACAAGGAGCTGTCGCAGACCCTGCGCATCCCCGGCGCCCGGGTGGTGGCGCAGCGATCGAGCCCCCTGGGCCTCGTCAGCGTGGTCGAGAGCCCGCGCATTCCGCTGCGCCACGCGCCGGGCCTGAGCCTCACCGCATCGACCGAGCCGCCGCCGCAATGGGGCGTCTTCACCGACGGCGAAGGGCTCAACGCGCTGACCCGGTTCGACGGCCAGCGCGAAAGCCTGGCGCACCTGGACCAGATCAGCTCCGCGCTGCCCTACCACCTGCTGCGCCGGCCGCACGTGCTGGTGCTGGGCGCCGGCGCCGGGGCCGACGTGCTGCAGGCCCACTATCACGGCGCCCGCCGCATCGATGCGGTGGAGCTCAATCCCCAGGTCGTCGAACTGGTGCAGGGCCCCTTCGCGGCCGCCGCAGGCGGCGTCTACGGGCCGATGGCGCGCGTGCACGTGGCCGAGGCGCGCGGCTTCATCGCGGCCAGCCGGGAGCGCTACGACCTGATCCAGGTGGCGCTGCTCGATTCCTTCAGTGCGTCCTCGGCCGGCCTCTACGCGCTCGCCGAGAACTACCTCTACACGATCGAGGCCGTGCAGGACGACCTGCGCCATCTGCAGCCCGGCGGGCTGCTGGCATTCACGCGCTGGGTCACGCTGCCGCCGCGCGATGCGCTCAAGCTCTTCGCCGCCGCGGTGGCGGCGCTGGAGCGATCGGGCATCAGCGACCCCGGCGCGCGGCTGGCGTTGATACGAAGCTGGAAGACCAGCACCTTGCTGGTCAAGAACGGCGCGTTCACCCCCGAGGACATCGCCGCAATCAAGGGCTTCTGCCTCGCCCGCTCCTTCGATCTGGCCTTCTACCCAGGCATGCGGCGGGACGAGGCGAATCGCTTCAACGTGGTCGAAGGCCCGGACCTGTTCGACGGCGCGCAGGCGCTGCTCGGTCCGGGGCGCGACGATTTCATGGCGCGCTACAAGTTCCATATCGAACCGGCCACCGACGACAAGCCGCACTTCTTCCACTTCTTCAAGTGGCGTTCGCTGCCGGAGCTCCTGTCGCTCAAGGGGCAGGGTGGCCTGCCGCTGCTCGAATGGGGCTATCCGGTGCTCGTTGCCACGCTGGTGCAGGCGGTGGTGGCGAGCCTGCTGCTGATCGGGCTGCCGCTGGCCTGGGTCGCACGGCCGGGCGCACCGCACGGTGGGCGGGTGCCGGGCGCCGGAACGCGTGGGCGCGTGCTGGCCTACTTCCTGGCCATCGGCTTCGGCTTCATGTTCATCGAGATCGCGTTCATCCAGAAGTTCGTCCTGTTCCTGAGCCATCCGCTGTATGCGATCGCCGTCGTGCTGTTCGCGTTCCTGCTGTTCGCCGGCATCGGCAGCCGCGTGTCGGGCCGGCTCAAGGGCAATCCGGTGCCGGCGGTGGTGGCGGCCATCGCCGTGTCGGCGGCGCTGTGCCTGCTCCTGCTGCCCTGGCTCTTCCGGCACGCGATGGGCCTGCCCGATGCGGCGCGGATCCTGATCTCGGCGGCACTCATCGCCCCGCTGGCGTTCTTCATGGGCATGCCTTTTCCCCTCGGCCTGGCCAGGGTGGAGGCCGCCGATGCCCGGCTCATCCCCTGGGCCTGGGGCATCAACGGCTGCGCCTCGGTCACCGCAGCGGTGCTGGCCACCTTGCTCGCGATCCACATCGGATTCAACGCCGTGGTCGTCGCGGCGCTGGTGATGTACGGGGTGGCGGCCGCGGCGCGCCCTGGGCGGCCTGCGCGCGATGCGCGCGAATCCGGGGTTGACAGCGCATCGTCTTCGCCGAAGGATGACCCTTCACCGTCGAACCTCCCCACCGAGCCTCGATGAAACCTGCAGCGATCATGCTTTGGCTCGCCACCGCCTGCGCGATCGCTCTGGCAGCGCCCGCCATGTTCCAGGACCGCCTGATCTACTACCCCGCCCGGGCGCAAGCCGCCGAGATGGCGTCCGCCGGACTCGTCGCCTGGCCGGCCAAGGGCGACTTTCGTGGCCTGGTGGCGGAGCCGGAGGGCCCTGCGCGCGGCACGGTGCTCGTGTTCCACGGCAATGCGGGCCATGCCGGGCATCGCGGCTACTACGCCGCGGCGCTCAGCCGCCTCGGGCTGCGCGTGATCCTGGCCGAATACCCGGCCTACGGCCCGCGCGACGGCGCGTTGGGCGAGCGCAGCCTGGTCGAGGATGCCGAGCAGACCTTCGCGCTGGCCCATCGGCTGCACGGCCCGCCCTTGCTGCTGATCGGCGAATCACTGGGCGCCGGCGTGGCGGCCGCGGCGGCCGTGCGGCAGCGCGACCACGTCGCGGCCCTGATGCTCATCACGCCGTGGGACACGCTCGAACACATCGCGGCCTACCACTATCCGTGGCTGCCGGTGGCCTGGTTGCTGCGCGACCGCTACGACAGCGTCGCCCACCTCGCGTCGATCGGCCGCCCGGTGCTGGTGGTCGTCGCCGAGCGCGACCGCGTCGTTCCTGCCCGCTTCGGCACGGCGCTGTACGAATCGCTGCCCGGCCCCAAGCGGCTCGAGGTGGTCCGGGGCGCCGACCACAACGACTGGATCCGATACATCGACGAAGCATGGTGGCGCAGCGCCACGGGGTTCCTGCTCGGCGAGCCTGCGCCACGCTGACGCTAGCCCTCGACGATGACATCGATCCGCTTCTCCCGGACGGCCTGCACGAACGCCCGATAGTCATTGCGGTTCTGGTCGCTGTACTCGACCGAGAACTCAGCGATGGCGTCGTCGAAGGTCTGCGCGGAGCCCATGTAGCCGTGGATCATCGCGGCATCACCCGAACGGGCGTGCGCGCGGGCCAGCGCGTGAGCGCACATGCGCCCATATTGCCGCAGCAGTCCCGTGTCCCAATCCTCGATGATGGCGGACATCTTCATGTCGCGAAGCTGGCGCACATAGAAATCACGGCCGTTCAATCCCCGGGTCCATCCGAGGAACACGTCGCTCGCCGCCTGCATCATGCGCTGGCCCATCACGACGCGCTGGCCGTTGTTCGAGTGGAGGCTCTTCCCCGCATAGGGCTCGAGCACCGAGGGGCGTGCCTCCTTCACCTGCAGGAACAGCGGATCGTCGTCCGCCGCCATGAACAGTGCGACAGCACACATCGTGCCGACACTGCCCACGCCGACGACCTTGATGGTCAGATCGAAGAAATGGAACCGGTCGAACAGCGTCCGCGTCTGCTCGGGCAAGCTCTCTCTGTAGGAGGCGATCGCTTCGGCATACCCCGACTCCAGGCCGAGAGCCTGTTCGCCGGTCGGATGGAAGATCAGAGGCGGCTCGTCCTTGATCCTGGGCCTTGCGCCCTCCTCCGAGACCAGCTTCGGGTACAGATGGTCGGGGACACTCTTGCGCCTTTCTGCTTCGATCCGGTCCGCCATGCGCTTGCGGATTTGCAGCACAAGATCCGGATCGGCCGATCGATCGACGTAGCGCTGCAGATCGATCTTGTCGTACCAGACCTCGAGTGCCCGCATCGACGCGTAGTCGGCCATCCGTTCGCGATACTCGCGCGCGACATCCGTCGCCACGCGTGCCGCGTCGCTGTCGGGAAGACGCAGATGCTGCGCCGCGATCACCACGCTCGCGGCAAGCCGCTTGAGATCCCACTCCCAGGGGGCCGGCAGCGTCTCGTCGAGATCGTTGATGTCGAAGATCACGTTGCGCTCCGGTGTCGCGAAGCCGCCGAAGTTCATCAGGTGGGCATCGCCGCACGCCTGCACCCGGATCCCGCTGCTCGGCGTCGTGCCGAGGTCCGCGGCCATCAGCGCGGCAGCGCCGCGGTAGAAGGCGAACGGCGACGCCGACATGCGTCCGAAGCGAATCGGGACCAGGTCGGCCATGCGGCCCTCGTTGGTCTCGAGCAGGAGTTTGATCGGGTCGCGCCGGTCCTTCGGTGCCTTCCACCCCGCATGCGTGGCGCGCGGCACCTTGTCGCGCAGTGCCTTTCCCTTGGTACGCCGTTCCTGGACCGTCGTGTAAGGCGCTGCCGCTCGAGGCGATGCGTTCGCGCGATCGTTCTTGTCGGTCTTGGCCATGGCAGTTCTCCTGGCGATTGATTCTTCCAGCCCGTCGCAGTCCTTGCCGCGAGCGCTTCGAGACCTGTACGGGGGCCATCTTCCGGCATCGGCGCGTTGACCACCACACTTCAGAACCCGGCTGAAATCCTAAGGCCGAGTCGCACGCCTGAATTGCGCCAGATCAATGTTTCCTCCGACGCGAAAAAAGTCACGATAGAACGCTCGGAGCCGGCCGATTCGAAGGACCATGCCCTTCTTCCCAGTACAGTTGTCCTACCAACTTCAGGGCAAGCGAGGAACGGCGCGCGGGGATGGGCGAAAGCCCGTCGCATTCGCCTTACATGACCTTCACGAAAATTCGGATCACCGGGACAAACGATGCCTTCTATCAACTCGGCGACCCCATGTGTGTCCATGAGGGACGTGTCCTGTTGGCGACTTTGGACCCAGTGCTCGTTCTGAACGGCGGAACCCAGATCCACGTCGAGGCGTTCACCCCCACGCAGGGAATGCTGGAGGAGCGAAGGCACTTCGGACGCCTGATCTTCTTCGAGATCTGCGCTTTCATGTCGGAGCACTACCCGCAGGTTCAGGCCATCAGCTTCGCCTTCCCCCGCCCGATCGACGGGGTTGGCGGCCCCGCGCAGCAAGCGGCTCTGCGTGCAGCGGCACTGGAGCGGATCGGGGTCGAGGACCTTCGCATCACTCCTGTGACTTCGGGCGCGCACATCGTGTCCGGCACCTGGGTCTACAACGAGAAGAACCATGCCGCGCTGCACGTCGCCCTGGCCGAGCAGCGCGCGATCTTCTGTGCCGACCCGATCGTGGCGGCCAAGCGCGGCGTCGCTGGTGCGATTCGGCGGCTGATTGCGCAGCTGCGGCCCCATCGGTAGGGCGCACGCCCGCAGGCCTAGGCATCGATGCGGCGCCAGGGCGTCGCGCGACGCTCGGCCCAGGCCAGGCCGCCATAGAGCACGATGCCGAGAATCGCCAGCATGAACACCGCCGCGAACACCCGCGGCGTGTCGAAGGTGCCCTGCGCGCTCAGGATCACGTAGCCGAGGCCGCGCTGCGACGCGACGAACTCGCCCACGATGGCGCCCACCAGCGACAGCGAGATCGCCACCTTCATGCCCGTCAGGATGGAGGGCAGCGCGCACGGCAGCCGGACCTTGAAGAAGAAGTCGAGGGTCGACCCCTTCAGCACGGTGCCGAGGTCCAGCACGTCCTGCGGCACCGAGCGCAGCCCGTGCACGGCATCGACGATTACCGCGAACACCGCGATCAGGAAGGCGATCGCGATCTTGGGCTCGGAGCCGGTGCCGAGCCAGATCACGAACAGCGGCGCGATGGCCACCTTGGGCACGCTGTTCAGGGCCACGATCAGCGGATAGATCGCATGCTCGAACCCGCGCGAGCCCACCAGCAGCATCGCCAGCGCCACGCCGACCACCACCGACAGCGCGAAGCCGCCGAGCGTGGTCAGCAGGGTGTAGAGCGCGTGGTCCAGGTACCAGCGCCACTCGCTGCCGAGCTCGCCGAGGATGGCGGTCGGCGGCGGCAGCGTCACCGGCCGCACGTGCAGCACCCGCACCAGCACTTCCCACACCGCGAGGAAGGCGACGATCGACAGCGCACCCACTAGCCATTGCCTGGCCTTGGCCATCCACGGATTCATCATGCAGCCTCCTCGAGGGCGTGGGCGGGCTCTTCGTTGATCAGCCCCATGTCGTGGAACAGGTCGCGGATGCGGCCGGTGTAGGCGCCGAACTGCGCCGTCTCGCGCACCGCCAGGCGGCGCGGCCGCGGCAGGTCGACCTCGATGATGTCGGCGATGCGGCCCGGCCGGGGCGAGAACACCACCACGCGGTCGGCGAGGAACACCGCCTCCGAGATCCCGTGCGTCACGAACATCACGGTGTTGCGGGTCTCGAGCCAGATGCGCTGCAGCTCGACGTTCATCTGGTCGCGCGTCAGGGCATCGAGGGCGCCGAAGGGCTCGTCCATCAGCAGCAGGCCCGGCTGGTCGATCAGCGCGCGGCAGATCGCGGCCCGCTGCCGCATGCCGCCCGACAGCTCGCGCGGATAGCGGTCGCCGAAATCCGAGAGGCCGGTCAGCTTCAGCAGCTGCGCCATGACCGCCCGGTAGGCCTGCGTCGGCTTGCGGGCGAACTCGATCGGCAGCAGGATGTTGCGCTCGATGGTTCGCCATTCGAGCAGCGCGTCGCGCTGGAACACCATGCCCAGGTGGTCGGGTGGCCCCGCCACCTTGCGACCGTCGACGCTGAGCGTTCCGGCCGTCACCGGCTCCAGGCCGGCGACGCAGCGCAGGAAGGTGCTCTTGCCGCAGCCGCTGGGCCCGAGGATGCTGACGAACTCGCCCGGCCGGATGTCCAGCGAGATGCCGTCCAGCGCGGTCAGCGCGCGCTCCCCGGGGTAGACCTTGCGGACGCCGTCCGCGTGAATGGCCGCCGCGCTCACGTGCCCGCCGCCTTCAGTACCACCGGCCGCACCAGGCCCGGCACGAAGAAGTCGCTGCCGTCCTTGATCGACTTGATCAGCCCGGCATCGGTCAGGGTCTTCACCGCGATCGTCCAGTCCGCAGCCACCGGCACGCCGACCGGCTGGCCGGCCGCCGCCGGCGACTGGAAGAACGGGCGCAGCGCTTCGATCTGCGCCCGCACCACCTTCTTGTCGAGCTTGGCCTGCGGCCGCTGCGCCACGATGGCCTCGACCGCTTCGTCCTCGTGGCCGTTCAGCACGTAGGTCCACGATGCAGCGACCACGCTGGCGAACCTGCCGATGGCCGGGCCGCGCGCCGCGAGCTTGGCCTCGGTGGCGAAGAGCCCGAAGCTCGGCATGTTGAGCTGGTAGTCGGCAAAACGGATCGCATCCGAAGGCCGGGTCAGCGAAACCACGGGCAGGAAGAACGGAATGGTGGAGAACGCGGCGTCGGTGCGGCCCGCGGCATAGGTGGCGGCCTTGCCTGCGGCGTCGACCCCGACCAGTTCCAAGTCGCTGCGCTTGAGGCCGCCGGCGGCCAGGAAGGCGTCGATGAACGGCGCCTCCAGCGAACCCGCGGTGTAGGCGACCTTCTTGCCCTTCAGATCCCTGGGGCCCTGGATGCCGCCGTCCTTCGGCACCAGCAGGCCGACGTCGCTGAGCCGCGCGAAGACCGCCACCGCCTTCACCGGCACGCCCTTGTCGCGCGCGATCATCATCGAGGCCAGCGCCGCGTGGCCGACATCGAACTGGTCGCCGCCGCCGACCAGTTGCACCGTGGTCACCGAGCCGTTGCCGTCCTCGAGGCTGACGTCGAGCCCGGCCGCGTTGAACCAGCCCTTCTGCTGGGCCAGATGCACCGCGGCATGCACGCCCCAGGGCGTCCAGTCGAGCCGGACCTTCAGCTTCTCGGGGGCCTGGGCGCTGGCCGCGGCCATCGCGCCGAGGCAAAGGCATGCGAGCGCTGCGCGAAGAGTTCTAGCAAGCGAGCCATTCATCATCGTTCTCTCCAAGATCAAAAGGGACCCATCAACGGGCAAAGCTGCGCCCTCGGCGCGAATCCTGCGAAATCGCGCCGGGATGCCGGGACACACGAGAAAAACTGCGGGCTAGTCGCCGGCTCCGAACCAGCGGCGGATGCGCGCCCAGAGGACGCCGACGCCCAGGCTGAAGGCATTCAGGCGCGCCGGCGGCAAGGGCGCATCGCCCGAGCGCGCAGGGTCCATGCGCAACGCCACGTTCTTGCCGAACTCCTGGATCAGGCGGCCGACGAAGTCCTTGACCAGGCCGGAGCGCGAAAACTGCGCCAGCGGACCCTGCAGCGAATAGAGCAGGTCGACGTCGACCCGGGTCGCGGTCGGCGACACCTCCGTCAGGCGGTAGGCGACATCGCCGTTGGCGCGCGACTGGCTCAGCGAATCCTGGCCGGCGCCCTTGAGCACCGCGCTGCGCGTGCTGTCGTCGCGGTCGAGCCGCGCGGCGCCGTTGAAGCTGGCCGACATCGGCCCGAACTTGATCGCCACCCGCCCCTTCACGCGGTCGCCGGTGTGCTCGGTCAGTTCGGCGCCCGGCAGGCAGGCGGCGACGGCCGGCAGGTCGGCCATGAAGCGCCAGACCTCGGCGGCCGGGAACGGTACCGAGAACCCGCCCTGGATCCGGGTGCCGTTGGCCGACGCGGCATCCGTCGAAGGCGCCTCGCTGCGCGGTGCCGCAGCCACCGCGGCGACGCCCGTGTCAACGGCGTCGAAGGCCGCGAAGGCCTGCGCCGGCGCAAGCCCCGACGCCTCGCCGCAGTGGACCTGCAGCGCTTCGCGCATCGCCGCAATGTCGGCGTGTCCGCCGTCGCGGCATTGGTCGAGCACGTCGCGGATGGCCGCGACGATGCCCACGTAGCCGGTGCAGCGGCAGAGGTTGCCCGACAGCTCGAGCCGGACCCGCGCCTCGTCGGCTTCGGGACAGCGCAGCACGATGTCGCGCGCGGTGGCGAGCATGCCGGGCGTGCAGAAGCCGCACTGCAGCGCATGGTGGCGCGAGAACGCGGGGCGCAGCAGCGCCATCACGGGGTCGTGGTCGTAGCCCTCGACGGTGGTCACCTTCTGGCCGTCGCAGGCCACCGCGAAGGCGATGCACGAGCGCACCGGCCGGTCGTCGACCAGCACCGTGCAGGCGCCGCAGACGCCGTGCTCGCAGCCCAGATGGGTGCCGGTCTGGCGGCCCTCTTCGCGCACGAAATCGGCAAGATGCATGCGTGCGGGCACGTCGCGACGCAGCGTGCGGCCGTTGAGTTCGACGGCGATGGACGTCATGTGGAAAGCTCCGGAATGAAGATCTGGTGCAGGCAGCGCTCGACCGCCGCGACCCTCAGTTTGCGATCGACCGCATCCTTGCCCGGCAGCGCCGCGGCAATGGCCGATTGAAGGGTTTCGCGCGACGGCATCGCGGCGGACCGCGCCACCTGCGCGGCCAGGGCCGGCAAGGCCTGGGGCGCGCCGTCGAGCGCGCCCAGCACGATGCGCGCCAGCTTGCGCGAGGGATCGAACACGGCGGCGCAGCTGGCCTCCGCGAACTCGCCGGTCTTGCGGCAGAACTTGAAATAGCCCCAGCGCGCCGCCGCGCCCAGCCTGGGAATGCGCACCGCGGTCAGCAGTTCGCCGTCGGCCAGGTCGGTGGTGTAGGCGCCTTGCATGWAGCGCTCCATCGGCACCCGGCGGGTGCCGGCGGCCGACGAAATCTCGATCTGCGCCCCGAGGGCGGCCATCGCCAGCACCCAGTCGGCTGCGGGGTCTGCGTGCGCGAGGCTGCCGCCGAGCGTGCCGCGGTTGCGGATCGCTCGGTAGGCGATGCCGCCGGCCACCGACTGCAGCAGGCCGTCGCGCAGCAAGGGGTGCACGCCATCCTCGATCTCGGCATGCGTCACGGCCGCGCCGATGCGCAGCTGGTCGCCGTCGGCCGTGACCTGCCGCAGCTCGCCGAGCGACGAGACGTCGACCACCTGCTTCGGCCGCGCCAGGCGCAGGTTCAGCATCGGCCCGAGGGATTGGCCGCCGCCCATCACCTTGGCGGCGCCGCCGGCGTCGGCCAGCGCGCGCAAGGCGGCCTGCAGCGTCGCGGGGCGTTGGTATTCGAAGCTCGCGGCTTTCATCGGGTGTTCCTCATGCGACCTTCTTCTTCTCGACGAGCTGCGCCGCCTCGATCGCCTCGAGCAGGCGGCGAGGGGTCAGCGGGGTCTGCGACACTTCGGCGCCCAGCGGCCGCAGCGCGTCGTTCACTGCATTGAAGATGGCCGCCGGCGGCGCGATCGCGCCGCCCTCGCCCATGCCCTTGGCGCCGAACTCGGTGTGCGGCGACGGGGTTTCGAAGTGGTGGATGCGCATGGCCGGCACCTCGGTCGCGCCCGGCAGCATGTAGTCGGCCAGGGTGGAGGCGAGCGGCTGGCCGTTGCGGTCGTAGGGCGTCTCCTCGTAGAGCGCGGTGCCGATGCCCTGCGCCACGCCGCCATAGGTCTGGCCCTCGACCACCATCGGGTTGATCATGGTGCCGCAGTCCTCGACGATCACGTAGTCCAGGATCTCGACGTGCCCGGTCTCGGGGTCGACCGCCACCGTCACCGCGTGAGTCGCATAGGTGAAGGCGCCGGTGTCGACCTTGGGCTTGAAGCCGGTCGTCACCTCGAGCCCGGCTGGGTCGACGTCGGGCGGCAGGCGGTCGGGGCGCAGATACCAGGCCTGCGCCACCTCGGCCACCGAGACGCTCCGCTCCCCGGCCGCGATGCGCCCGCCCGAGAACACGACCGCATCCGGCGTGCTGCCCAGCAGGTGGGCGCCGATGTGGAGGACGCGCGGCGCCAGCGCCTTGCAGGCACGCGCCACCGCGCCGCCGGACATCACCAGCGAACGCGACGCATAGGTGCCGGTGGAGAACGGCGTCTGCCCGGTGTCGCCGTGCACCAGCTTCATGTGGGCGATATCGACGCCGAGAATCTCGTGCGCGATCTGCGCGAAGGTGGTCTCCATGCCCTGGCCGTGCGAGTGCACGCCGACGCGGATCTCGAGTCCGCCGTCGGGCGTGATCCGCACCGTCGCCGAATCGAAGCCCGGGATCACCGGCGTGCCCCAGGACGCGAACACCGAGGTGCCGTGCGCGGACTGCTCGGTGTAGGTGGCGAAGCCGACGCCGATCAGCCGGCCATCCGCCTGCGTCTCGCGCTGGCGCCGCCGCACGGCGTCGAAGTCGATCAGGTCGCGCGCCTTGATCAGGCTGGCCGGATAGTCGCCGCTGTCGAAGTGCTTGTTGGCGACGTTGACATAGGGCATGGCCGAGGCCGGCACCAGGTTCTCGAGCCGGACCTCCCACGGTTCGCGGCCGACCGCGCGGGCAATGGCGTCGAGCGTGAGCTCCATCGCGAAGCAGACGCCGGTGCGCGCCACGCCGCGGTAGGGAACGAAGCCGGGCTTGTTGGTGGCGACGCACTCGGTCACGCAGCGGTAGCCACGGAAGGCATAGGGCCCGGGCAGGTTGCCGACCGCCTGGCCGGGTTCGAGCCCGATCGTGAACGGCCACACGGAATAGGCGCCGCCGTCGATCGTGATGCGGGCGTCGAGCGCCAGCAGGCGGCCGCGCGCGTCGGCGTAGGCGGTCATCTGGTAGCTGTGCTCGCGCGTGTTGGCGCCCGCGATCAGGTGCTCGCGCCGGTCCTCGAGGTAGCGGAAGGGCTTGCGGTGGGTCTTGGCCAGCCAGGCGACGCAGAGTTCTTCCTGCTGCAGCACGCACTTGTAGCCGAAGGCGCCGCCGACATCGGGCGAGATCACGCGCACCCGCCCTTGCTCGAGCCCCAGGCATTCGGCCAGCACGGTGCGGATCATGTGCGGCACCTGGGTGGCGCTGACCACCACCAGCTGGTCGGCCTGGTGGTCCCAGTAGGCCAGCACCGCCTTGCCTTCCATCGGCACCATGCACTGGCGGGCCAGCGAGACCTCGCGCCGCACCACCAGCGCCGCCTGGGCCGCATGCGCCTCGAACTCCTTGTCGGCGTGCAGCGTGACGAAGGTGTTGTCGCGCCATTGCGGATGGATCAGCTCGCCGGTGGCGGCACGCGAGCGGTCGGCGTCGGCGTAGACCGGGAGCTCGTCGTACTCGATCTCGATCTGCTCGGCCAGGTCTTCGGCTTCGGCGCGGGTGCGGGCGAACACCATCGCGACCGGCTCGCCGACGAAGCGCACCTTGCCCGAGGCCAGCGGCGGCTGGGCCGAGGACTGGTAGGTGGGCAGCGTGGAGTCGGCCACGATGTCGCGCGCATCGGGCATGGCCTCGCGCAGCACGACGCGCTCGGCGCCCGATTCGGGCAGCCGGGCCGAGACGATCCTGGCGTGCGCCAGCGGGCTGCGCAGGAAGGCCACCTCGCTGAGTTCCGGCAGGCTCATGTCGGCGACGAACTGGCCCTTGCCGTGCAGGTGGCGCGCGTCTTCCTTGCGCAGCACGCGCGCACCCACGCCTTGCGCGTTCGGGTCGCCGGGGTGATGGGAGGGGGTGGTGTCCATGCTCAAGGCTTCCTGCTGTCGAACGGCGAGGGGGCATCGTCGCCCGGGTAAGCCGACGGGCTGTCCTCGCCCTGGTGCGGCATCTCGATCTTGATCGTCTCGAGGTCGATTTTCGCCGCCTTGTGGACATTGCCGGTCACCATGCCCGGGAAGGCGATCACCAGCCCCACCATGGCGAGCTGGATCAGCACGAACGGGATCGCGCCGCGGTAGATGTCGCTGGTCAGCACCTGCTTCGGCGCCACCGAACGCAGGTAGAACAGCGCGAAGCCGAACGGCGGGTGCATGAAGGAGGTCTGCATGTTGACCGCCAGCAGCACGCCGAGCCAGATCAGGTCGATGCCCATCTTGTCGGCCACCGGGGCGATCAGCGGCACGATGATGAAGGCCAGCTCGAAGAAGTCGAGGAAGAAGGCCAGCAGAAAGACCATCAGGTTGACCACGATCAGGAACCCGAGCTGCCCGCCCGGCAGGTGCAGCAGCAGGTGCTCGACCCAGAGATCGCCGTCGACGCCGCGGAACACCAGGCCGAAGACGGTCGCGCCGACCAGGATGAAGATCGCGAAGCAGGTCAGCTTGGCGGTCTTGTCCATCGCCTGGCGCAGCAGCGCCAGCGAGAGCTTGCGCCGGCCGAGCGCCAGCAGCAGCGCGCCGGCCGCGCCCATCGCGCCGCCCTCGGTCGGGGTCGCGATGCCAAGGAAGATGGTGCCGAGCACCAGGAAGATCAGCACCAGCGGCGGCACCAGCGTCGTCAGGACCCTGAAGGCCAGCGCGCTGCCGCGCAGCGTGCGTGCCTCCGGCGGCAGCGCGGGCGCCGCCTCCGGCTTGACGATCGAGTAGACGAAGACGTAGACCGCGTACAGGCCGGTGAGCACCAGCCCGGGCACCAGCGCGCCGGCGTACATGTCGCCGACCGACTTGCCCATCTGGTCGGCCAGCACGATCAGCACCAGCGACGGCGGGATGATCTGGGCCAGCGTGCCGGAGGCGGCGATCACGCCGCTGGCGAGCCGCTTGTCGTAGCCGTAGCGCAGCATGATCGGCAGCGAGATCAGGCCCATCGAGATCACCGAGGCCGCGACCACGCCGGTGGTGGCAGCGAGCAGCCCACCGACGAAGATCACCGCATAGGCGAGGCCGCCGCGCACCGGGCCGAACAGCTGGCCGATGGTGTCGAGCAGGTCTTCGGCCATGCCGCTGCGCTCGAGGATCAGCCCCATGAAGGTGAAGAACGGGATCGCCAGCAGCGTCTCGTTGAACATGATGCCGAAGACGCGTTCGGGCAACGCCTGGAACAGCGAGGGCTCGATCAGTCCGAGCGCGATGCCGACGAGGCCGAAGATCAGCCCGTTGGCGCCGACGGCGAAGGCCACCGGGTAGCCGATCAGCAGCAGCAGCACCAGGCACGCGAACATGATCGGCGCCATGTAGGTGGTGAGGAATTCAATCATCGTGGGGTCCGGGGGTCAGGGGATGCGGCCGTCTCAGGCGGCCTTCGGGGCGCTGCGGTCGAGGCCGCGCAGCTCGGCCACGTCCTTGATCACTTCGGAGGCCCCTTGCAGCAGCAGCAGGCCGAAGCCGACCGGGATCAGCAGCTTCACCGGCCAGCGGATCAGGCCACCGGCGTTGGAGGAGACTTCGCCGCTGGTGTAGGCATCGACGAAGGGCGCCCAGGACAACACCAGGATCAGCAGGGTCATCGGCGCCAGGAAGAAGAGCGTGCCGAAGATCTCGACCCACAGCTGCTTTCGGCGCGTGAGCCGCGAGTGGATCAGGTCGACCCGCACGTGTTCCTTGTTGAGCAGCGTGTAGCCGGCGCAGAGCAGGAACACCGCCGCGAACAGGTACCACTGGATCTCCAGCAGCGAGTTGGAGCTCATGTTGAAGGCCTTGCGGACCACCGCGTTGCCGCTGCTGATCAGCACCGCGACCAGGATGAGCCAATACGATGCCTTGCCGACCGCCGTGTTCAGGGCATCGATCAGGCGCGAAGCGCGCAGCAGCGAGTTCATGTCGGTGTGTCCCTTCGGCCCGCTCAGCCCTTGTTCTTCGCGAGTTCCGCGAAGGTGAAGTTGTCGAGCGCGTTCTCGGCCACACGGAACCAGCTGGCCTCGTTCTGGCGGAACTGCTGCCACTTGGGGAAGATCGCCTTGAACTCGGGGTTCTTGGCCGACAGCTCGCCCCACAGTTCTTCCGACGCCTTGAAGGCGGCGACCATCACGTCCCTCGGGAAATAGGACAGCTTGGCGCCCTGCCCGATCAGCTTCTTGAGCGCCTCGGGATTGCGGGCGTCGTAGTCGGCCAGCATCTTCATGGTCTCTTCGGAGCAGGCGCACTCGAAGGCCGCCTTGTAGGAAGCCGGCAGCGCGGCCCAGGCCTTCTCGTTGACCATCGAGGTGATCGAGGCGCTGCCCTCCCACCAGCCGGGCGCGTAGTAGTGCTGCGCCACGCGCTGCAAGCCGAGCTTCTCGTCGTCGTAGGGGCCGATCCATTCGGCGGCATCGATGGTGCCCTTCTCGAGCGCCGAATAGATGTCCGACGCCGGGATCTGCTGCGGCACCGTGCCCAGCTTCTCGAGCACCATGCCGCCGATGCCGCCGATGCGCATCTTCAGGCCCTGCAGGTCGGCGACCGACTTGATCTCCTTGCGATAGAAGCCGCCCATCTGCACGCCGACGTTGCCGCTGACGAAGTTGACGATGCCGTAGCGCTTGTACATCGCGCGCACCAGCGGCATGCCGCCGCCGAAGTGCATCCAGGCGTTGTGCTGGCGCGCATTGAGGCCGAAGGCCAGGCCGGTATCGAAGGCGATCGCGGTGTCCTTGCCGATGAAGGCCGAGGCCAGCACGTGATTGCACTCGATGGTGCCGTTGCTCACCGCTTCCATGTTCTGCGCCGGCGGCACGATCTCGCCGCCCGCGAACGGACGGATCTCGAAACGGCCCTCGGTCAGTTCGGAGACCCGCTTGCACAGGCGGTCGGCCGAGCCATAGATGGTGTCCAGGCTCTTGGGCCAGCTCGTGGACATGCGCCACTTGACGGTCGGAGCGGTCTGGGCGAGGGCGGGAACCGCGAGCGTGGCGAGGCCCGCCAGCGCTCCGGTCTTCTCGAAAAAGCGGCGTCTTTGCATGAATAACTCCTGGGATGTGGGGCAGATAATCGTCAGTATGCTGAGTTGATTATTCCATGTCAACGACATTTTCTTCGCGTTTTCCCGTGCACCAAAACATCCTTCCCTGGTACTTATTCAGGTGCGCCACAGAGACAAATAGCACTGAATGAGTGCAAACGCGGGGTCTCCGAACAGAAACAGAAAAACGCTTGCACCCTTCGAATATTCTTCAGTACACTGACGATATTAATTCAGTGTACGTTTCAAAGGACGCCCCATGGCCTGGATCAGGATCGCTGCCACGAGTCAGCTGCAAGACGACGAAGTCATGCCGATCGCGCTGGGAGAGACACAGCTCGCGCTGTTCCGCAGCGGCGGCGAGTTCCACGTCACGGACAACGTCTGCACGCACCAGTACGCGCTGCTGTCCGATGGCTACGTGGAAGACGGCTGCGTCGAGTGCCCGTTGCACCAGGCGCGCTTCGACCTGCGCACCGGTGAAGCCATGTGCGCGCCCGCCACCCAGCCGATCCGGATCTACCCGGTGCGGGTCGAGGGCGGCGACGTCCTGGTCGATGCCTGAGCGCGCGGCCATGAGCGACGACGCGCCCTTCCTGATCATCGGTGCCGGCCAGGCCGGCGCGACCGCGGCCGCCGCACTGCGCACTCTCGGCCATCGGGGTCGCATCGTGATGGTCGGCGACGAGCCGTCGCCGCCCTACGAGCGCCCGCCGCTCACCAAGGCGGTCCTGGCCGATGCCGGGATGGACGGCCGCCTCGGCATCCATCCCGCGGGCTTCCACGACGCCCAGGCGATCGAGTTGCGGCTCGGCGTCGGCATCGCGTCGCTGGATGCCGGGCGCGCGCTGGCGCACTGCAGCAACGGGCAGGTGCTGCCCTTCAGCCGCTGCCTGATCGCGACCGGCGGCCGGGCGCGCACGCTGCCCTCGCTGCCGCCGGGCACGCCGCATGTGCACTACGTGCGGACGCTGGCCGATGCGCAGGCGCTGCGCGCTGCGATGGCCGGCCAGCCCGCGCTGACCGTGCTCGGCGCCGGCTTCCTCGGTCTCGAAGCGGCGGCCACCGCGCGCGCGGCAGGACTCGGCGTGACCGTCATCGAGGCCGCTGCGCGGGTGCTGCCGCGCGCGGTGCCGCCCGAATTCTCGCGCTGGCTTGCCCAGCGCGTGCGCGGCGCGGGCGTCGACCTCCGGCTCGGCCGCAGCTGCGTCTCGATCGTGCCGAACGCCGACGGCGTGGCCCTGCGGCTGGACGACGGCAGCGCCCTCCAGGCGCCGCTGCTGGTGGTCGCGATCGGGCAGACGCCCGAGGTCGCCCTGGCCGAGGGCTGCGGCCTCGAGCTGCATCCGCACAACGGCGGCATCCGCATCGATGCGCAATGCCGCACCAGCGCGCCGAACATCTACGCGGCCGGCGACTGCGCGAGCCAGCTCCAGCCGCTGGTCGGCGAAGAGATCCGCCTCGAATCCTGGCAGAGCGCCAACGAGCAGGCGCGCGTCGCCGCCGCGGCGATGCTCGGCGTGCCGACCGAGGCCGCCGCGACGCCCTGGTTCTGGACCGACCAGTTCGGCTGCAACATCCAGATGCTCGGGCTGCCCACCGCAGAAACGACTTACCAGCTGCGCGGCGACGCAGCGATCGACGGCACGCCGAAGTTCATGCTGCTCGGGCTCGACCCGGACGGCCGGCTCGCGCACGCCATCGCCGTCAACGCCGGCGGCGACCTGCGGCCGCTTCGAAGCCTGATCGAACGACGCATCCCCTGCGACCCCGCGCTGTTGCGCGACACCTCGATTCCCCCGCGGCAACTGGTGCGCGACGCACTGGCGGCCGCGGCCAGCCCCTCACTCTCCTGACTGGATCCCGCCATGTACAGCACCCATGCGGTCATCAACCGCACCCCGAACACCAAGGACGCCGAGCTCGCCGCCTGCAAGTGGCCCGAGGATGCGGCGCACTTCATCCCCGACTGGGTCTACACCAGCGAGGCGGTCTACGACCAGGAGATGGAGAAGATCTTTCGCGGCCGCTCCTGGAACTTCGTGGCACTCGAGGCCGAAGTGCCGAACACGGGCGACTTCAAGCGCTCCTATGTCGGCGCCACGCCGGTGGTGGTGTCGCGCGCGGCGGACGGTTCGATCAACGTCTTCGAGAACCGCTGCGCCCACCGCGGCGCCGAGTTCTGCCGCCACAGCCAGGGCAACGCGACCGAGTTCGTCTGCCCCTACCACCAGTGGTCCTACGACCTCAAGGGCAACCTGCAGGGCGTGCCCTTCAAGCGCGGCGTGAACCGCCAGGGCGGGATGCCGAAGGACTTCCGCAACGAGGACCACGGCCTGCGCAAGCTGCACGTCGCGACCCGCAACGGCGTGGTCTTCGCGTCCTATGCGAGCGACATGGAATCGCTCGAGGACTACATGACGCCGGAGATCCTGAAGGACTTCGACGTCGTCTTCAACGGCAAGCGCCTGAAGGTGCACGGCTACTACAAGAACGAGCTGCCGTGCAACTGGAAGATGTACCACGAGAACCTCAAGGACCCCTACCACGCGACGCTGCTGCATTCCTTTCTGGTCGTCTTCGGCCTGCTGGTCGCGGGCAACGACGCCGCCATGATCGCCGACCCGGTGCACGGCCGCCACGGCACCATGGCCTCGGCCAAGAAGGAKGACAAGTACGCCGCAATCAGCGATGAGAACAAGAAGGAGATGCGCTCCTACCACGAGGGCATGCGCCTGCGCGACGACCGCTTCCTGGACTTCGTCAAGGAGTTCGACTCGCCCTGGTCGGTGACCATGCAGACCATCTGGCCCAACCTGATCGTGCAGCGCGAGATGAACACGCTGGGCGTGCGGCAGATCGTGCCCAACGGCCCCAACAGCATGCTGATGCTGTGGACCATGTTCGGCTACGAGGACGACACCGAGGAGATGACGCAGCACCGGCTGCGCCAGGGCAACCTGATGGGCCCGGCCGGCTTTCTCGGCCTGGAGGACAACGAGGCGATGAAGTTCGTGCAGGAGGGCGTGCGCCGCTCGAGCACCGAGACCAACGTGCTCAAGCTCGACGCCGGCAACGTCGGCAGCTCCACCTCGCTGATCTCGGAAGCCGCGATCCGCGCCATGTACGGCTACTACCGCGAAGTGATGGGGTTCTGAAGCCATGAAAGCAATGACCCGGTCCCTGTTCCGCGAACGCCGCATCGACCCGGCGCGCGCCATCGCGCTGCGCCACGAGATCGAAGACTTCAATGCCGAGTACTGCGCGGTGCTCGATGCCGGCCAGGTCGAGGCCTGGCCCGAGTTCTTCGCCGCCGACGGCATCTACCGCGTGACCGCGCGCGAGAACGCCGAGCTCGGCATGCCGGTCGGCCTGGTGTATGCGCAGGGGCGCAACATGATGCACGACCGTGCGGTGGCGATCGCCAAGACGCAGATGTTCGCGCCGCGCTACAACCTGCACCTGGTGACCAACACCCGCGTCACCGCCGAATCGGACGCGGGGGAGGTTGAGGCGCAGGCCAACTTCCTGCTGCTGCAGACCCTGGTCGAGGGACCGAGCACGGTGCACATGGCGGGCACCTACTACGACCGCTTCGTGCGCGTCGAAGGGCTGTTGCTGCTGCGGGAGCGCCAGGCCATCTACGACACCACGATCATCGCCAACGACCTGGTCTACCCGCTGTGAGCCGCCCGGCCCGTCACGCCTCAGATGGCGCGCAGCACCGTGCGGCTGTACTGGTTGTTGGCCTCGACCAGGATCTTCATGAGGTCCATCAGCATCGTGCGCTCGGCCGGACGCAAGGGCGCCAGCAGGCGCTCCTGCGCGCGGGCCATGTCGCCGCGCAGCGCGTCCACCACCGTCTGCCCCTCGGCCGTCAGCCGCACGTGGCGCGTGCGCTTGTCGGAAGGGTTGGGCCGGCGCTCGACCAGGCCGCGATCCTCGAGCCGCTTGACCACGTCGGCGGTGGTGGTGCGGTCGAGACCGACCTCGTGGCCCAGCGAGGTCTGGTCGAGATCGGGCAGCACCGAGACGGCCGTGAGGATCGCGTACTGGACCGGCGTGACGTTCTGCGACTTGCACTCCTCGAAGAACATCGCGACGTGGATCTGGTGCAGCCGGCGCACCAGGAAGCCGGGACGCGCAAAGAGAAGTTCCTTGGCAGGGTCGACCGTGGTCATGGGGATGTCCGGGGCATCCACCGCGGGCTCCCGATCGGACTGACGCTTCTTCGACGGCACCTGGACCCCCGTTTGTTAGCACACTGATGATTGTATAGACGCCGTGCCACACCCAACACCCTCGAAGACCAGAAGCTTGAGCGAGCGCAATGTCCGCCGCGCCCATCAGCGCGGCGCGCTGGAGAACGACTGGCTGCAGGCGCGCTTCAGCTTCTGCTTCGGCGACTACCAGGATCCGAACCACACGCACTGGGGTTCGCTGCGCGCGCTCAACGAGGACCGGGTCGCCGCGGGCCGCGGCTTCGCCTGGCACGGGCATCGCGACATCGAGTCGCTGACCTATCCGATCGAAGGCCGCATCCATCACACCGACAGCCTGGGCAACGACTATGTGTTCGGCCCGGGCGAACTGCACCGCATGACGGCCGGCAGCGGCATCGAGCATGCCGAGATGAACGCGTCGAGCGTCGACGCCGAGCGGCATCTGCAGATCTGGCTCTACCCGCAGGCCCGCGGGCTCGCGCCCGGCTGCGAGCGGGTGCGCACCGACGCCGCGGGCGCGCGCGAGACCTGGCAGCTCATCGCATCGCCCGACGGCCGCGACGGCTCGGCCACCGTGCAGCAGCGGGCGCTGCTCTTCGTCGGCCGGCCGGCGCGCGGCAGCGCACTGGCCTACCGGCTCGCTGCGCACCGGCTCGGCTACCTGCACGTGGTGTCGGGCGCGCTGAGCGTCGACCCCGGCCTGCAGCTGCGCAGCGGCGACGGCCTGCGCTTCACCCACCACGAAGCGCTGGAACTCGTCGCCGAGGCGGACGGCACCGAAGTGCTGCTGTTCGACCTGTAGCGCGGCCCCTCCCTTTCACTTTCACCACCCGGAGCAATCAAGATGACAAGGATTCGCAAGATCGCGCTCGAAGAGCATTTCATGGCGCCCGGCTTCGAGCGCTATTCGAAGTCCTTCCTGCAGCACATCGACAAGGCGGTCTATGCCGAGCTCGCGAGCCGGCTGGCCGACTTCGACGAGATCCGCCTCGGCGAGATGGATCGGGCCGGCATCGACGTGACCGTGCTGTCGCAGACCGGGCCGGGCGTCCAGGGCGAGGCCAGCAGCTCGCTCGCGATCGCCAGTGCGCAGGAGAACAACGACTTCCTGGCGCAGCAGGTGGCGCGCCATCCGACCCGCTACGCCGGCTTCGCGGCGCTGCCGATGCAGGACCCGAAGGCGGCGGCCGCCGAGTTGACGCGCGCGGTGCGTCAGCTCGGCTTCAAGGGCGCGCTGGTCAACGGCCACACCCACGGCCGCTACTACGACGACCCGGCCTACGACGAGGTGTGGGAGCGGCTGCAAGCCCTCGACGTGCCGCTGTACCTGCACCCGATCGACTTCCCGGCCGTGCCGGCTTCGTTCAACGGCCATGCCGAGCTCAACGGCGCCACCTGGGGCTGGGGCATCGAGACCGCGACGCACGCGCTACGGCTGCTCTTCGGCGGCGTGTTCGATCGCTTCCCGCGGCTCAAGCTGATCCTCGGCCACATGGGCGAAGGCCTGCCCTTCCAGCGCTGGCGCTTCGACAGCCGCTTCGCCGCCTACCCACACGGCCTCACTCTGCAGCGCGCGCCGTCGGAATACATCGGCCGCAACATCGTGATCACCACCTCGGGCGTCTGCTCGCCCGCCGCCCTGGCCGGCGCCATCGCCGAGATGGGCGCCGAGGCCGTGATGTTCTCGGTCGACTACCCCTACGAATCGACCGCCGTCGCCGCCGACTTCATCGAAGCCGCCCCCATGGACGAGCGCACGCGCGCGCTGGTCTGCCACGGCAACGCCGAACGCCTTCTCAAGCTGAACGCCGACTGAGCGTTTTTCCTTCATTCACCGGAGACCCCCATGACCAAGACCTACCGCATCGGCCAGATCGTGCCGAGCTCGAACACCACGATGGAGACCGAGATCCCGGCCATGCTCCTGGCCCGCCAGGCGGTGCGGCCCGAGCGCTTCACCTTCCACTCGAGCCGCATGCGCATGAAGACGGTCAAGAAGGAAGAGCTGGCGGCCATGGACGCCGAGTCCGACCGCTGCGCGCTGGAGCTCAGCGATGCCCGCGTCGACGTGCTGGGCTATGCCTGCCTGGTCGCGATCATGTCGATGGGCCACGGCTACCACCGCAGCTCCCAGGCCCGGCTGCACGCCCGCACCGCGGACAACGGCGGCAGTGCGCCGGTGGTCACCAGCGCCGGCGCGCTGGTCGATGCGCTCAAGGTCATGGGCGCCCGGCGCATCGCGCTGGTGGCGCCCTACATGAAGCCGCTGACCGAGCTGGTGGTCGACTACATCCGCCACGAGGACATCGAAGTCAGCGACTGGCGCGCCCTCGAGATCCCCGACAACCTCGAGGTCGGCCGCCACGACCCGGCCCGGCTGCCCGCCATCGTCGCCGGCATGAACACGCGCGACGTCGATGCGATCGTGCTGTCGGCCTGCGTGCAGATGCCGTCGCTGCCGTCGGTGGCCAAGGTCGAGGCCATGACCGGCAAGCCGGTGGTCACCGCCGCCATCGCCACCACCTACGCCATGCTGAAGGCGCTGGACCTCGAGCCGGTGGTGCCGGGCGCCGGCGCGCTGCTGTCGGGCGCCTACTGATCCGGAGCGCCCGCACATGACCCACAGCACCTTCCTCTACGGCGCCAACCTGCGCGCCAACGGCATCCGCCAGCACTACCTGCGCTACGGCGGCAAGGGCCGCCCCGTGGTCCTGGTGCCCGGCATCACGAGCCCGGCCGTGACCTGGGGCTTCGTGGCGGAGCAGTTCGGCCGCAGCTTCGACACCTATGTGCTCGACGTCCGCGGCCGCGGCCTCTCGGAATCGTCGGCCGCGCTCGACTACGGCCTGGACGCCTGCGCCCGCGACGTCGGCGCCTTCGCCGAGGCCCTCGGCCTCGAGAACTACGCGCTGGTCGGGCATTCGATGGGCGCGCGCATCGGCATCCGCACCGCGCGCCTCTGCCTCGCCGGGCTGGAGCGCCTGGTGCTGATCGACCCGCCGGTGTCGGGCCCCGGACGCCGCGCCTACCCGGCCAACCTCGCCTGGTACATCGACTCGATCCGGCTGATGCGCGACGGCGCCGGCTTCGAGGCGCTGCGGGCCTTCTCGCCGACCTGGACCGACGCCCAGCTGCGGCTGCGCGCCGAGTGGCTCCACACCTGCGACGAACGCGCGATCGTCAGCACCTACGAGAGCTTCCACCAGGACGACGTCCATGCCGACCTGCCGCACATCGCGGTGCCGACCTTGCTGATGGTCGCGGGCCGTGGCGACGTGATCCGGCCCGAGGACCAGGATGAACTGCGCCGCCTGATGCCCGCGCTGCAGACCACCCATGTGCCCGGCGCGGGCCACATGATCCCGTGGGACGACGAAGCCGGCTTCTACCGCGCCTTCGGCGACTTCCTCGGCCAGCCGCTGGCGGCGGCAGCAGCAGCGAACTGAACCCCTCTTCAAAGGAGCACGCGATGCCCGTCAGCGACCATCAACTGATCGACGCCTGGAAACAGGTGCTCACCCTCTCGAACCTGCAGGCCGGCCAGAGCGTGACCGTGCTGACCAGCGCCGCCACCCATCCGCAAACGCTGCAGTGCGCGCTGATCGCCTCGCAGGCGATGGGCGCGATCGTCAACCGGCTCGACCTGCCGCCGGTCAATGCCGAGAAGGCGCTGAGCCGCGACAGCCTGGCCTACCTCGGCACCACGCCGCTGACCGGCAACCCGGCGGCGATCGCGGCCCTCAAGGCCAGCGACCTGGTGCTCGACCTGATGACCCTGCTGTTCTCGCCCGAGCAGCACGAGATCCTGTCGGCCGGCACCAGGATCCTGCTGGCGGTCGAGCCGCCCGAGGTGCTGGTGCGCATGGTGCCGACCCTGGCGGACCGCGTGCGCGTCAAGGCCGCCGCGGCGCGCATCACCGCGGCGCGCGAGATGCACGTGGTGTCGGCGGCCGGCACCGACCTGCGCTGCAAGCTCGGCCAGTACCCCGCGATCAGCGAGTACGGCTTCGTCGACGAGCCCGGGCGCTGGGACCACTGGCCGAGCGGCTTCGCGCTCACCTGGCCCGACGAAGGCGGCGCCAGCGGCCGGATCGTGATCGACCGCGGCGACATCCTGCTGCCGCAGAAGTCCTATGCGGCGGAGCGCATCGTTCTGACGGTCGACAACGGCTACGCGGTGAAGATCGAGGGCGGCGTCGATGCCGAGCTGCTCGAGGACTACATGGCCTCCTTCCGCGATCCCGAGGCCTACGCGATCTCCCATATCGGCTGGGGCCTGCAGCCGCGCGCGCGCTGGTCGACGCTGGGCCTGTACGACCGCGAGGCCACGATCGGCATGGACGCGCGGGCCTACGAAGGCAACTTCCTGTTCTCGCTCGGCCCCAACAACGAGGCCGGCGGCAGCCGCAACACGGCCTGCCACATCGACATTCCGCTGCGCAAGTGCACGGTGCGCCTCGACGGCGAGGACATGGTGCGCGAGGGCCAGGTGCTGGACGGCCGGGAGAACCACGATGCACGCTGAGATCAAGACCTACGAGCGCCAGGGCTTCGGCACCGCGCTGCCGCTGAAGGGCCCGGTCGGCCTGCTGATCGTCGACTTCGTCAACGGCTTCGCGGACCCGGCGGTGTTCGGCGGCGGCAACATCCCCGCAGCCATCGCGCGCACCGTGCCGCTGCTGGCCGCCGCGCGCGAGCGCGGATGGGCGATCGCGCACAGCCGGATCGTCTACGCCGACGACGGCGCCGACCACAACATCTTCTCGCTCAAGGTGCCCGGCATGCTCGGCCTGAAGGAGCACGACGCGAACAGCGCGATCGTGCCGGCGCTGGCGCCGCGCGCGGGCGAGCTGGTGGTGCGCAAGACCGTGCCCTCGGCCTTCTTCGGCACCTCGCTGGCCGCGTGGCTGAGCCAGCGCGGCGTGCAGACGCTGGTGGTGGCCGGCGCGGTGACCAGCGGCTGCGTGCGCGCCAGCGTGGTCGACGCGATGTCCCACGGCTTCCGGCCGCTGGTGGTCTCCGATTGCGTCGGCGATCGCGCGCTCGGCCCGCACGAGGCGAACCTGTTCGACATGGAACAGAAGTACGCGGCGGTGATGGCACGCGACGCGGCGCTCGACGCGCTGGACCGGGCCTGAAGCGGCCGGGGGGCCGCTACTTCGCCACGGCCGGACCCACGGCCGAAGCCGGCGAGTCGTCGAGCTCGATGGCCCGCACGCCCTCGGCCACCGCTTCGATCCCGGCGTCCGAGAGGTCCGACGCCGGCACCGCTTCGCGCTGCGGCCATCGGCTGAAATGCCGCGCCTGCGACCGCTCGTAGTGCGGGTCGTAGTGCAACGCCATCAGCTCCGCGAACAGCGGCGCCAGGTCGCCCTCGCGCGCCCACTGCTGCCAGCGTTCCACCACCGCCTTGCCCTGCAGCTCCTTGAGCTTGTCGAGCTGGCCGGCCAGGGCCTCGCGGTCGTCGCCGAGGTAGGCGTAGTCGCGCAGCAGGTAGGCCAGCCGCGCGGCCGGGTCGGCCTGCACCTCGATGCACTCGGACTCGCGCATCCGCGCCACCAGCGGCAAGGGCACCGACAGCCGGCCGATGCGCGCGCTCTCGCCCTCCACATACAGGGGCCTCGAAAGATCCAGCGCCTCGAAGCAGGTCGCGATGCGGGTCTCGAACTGCTTCTGCGAAGGCTGCGGCAGGCCGGGCAACGCACCCAGCAGCGAGCCCTTGTGGCTGGCGTAGTGCTCCAGGTCGAGCACCTGCTCGCCGCGCGCAGCCAGCGCCTGCAGCACGCGGGTCTTGGCGCTGCCGGTGGCGCCGCAGATCACCCGCAGTTGCAACTGCGGGCAGGTGGCCTCGATCTGCGCCAGCACGTGGTGGCGAAAACTCTTGTAGCCGCCGGCGAGCTGCTGGGCGTCCCAGCCGACCAGCCGTAGCCAGGTCACCATCGAGCCGCTGCGCAAGCCCCCGCGCCAGCAATAGACCAGCGGCCGCCAGCTCGGGGGCCGGTCGGCGAAGCGTTCGCGCAGGTGGCGGGCGAGATTGGCGGCGACCATCGCGGCGCCGAGCCGCCGGGCCTCGAAGGCGCCGGTCTGCTTGTACAGGGTGCCGATGATGCGGCGCTCCTCGTCATCGAGCACCGGGCAGTTGATGGCGCCAGGAATGTGATCCAGCGCGAACTCGGCGGGCGAGCGGGCGTCGATCAGGGTGTCGAAGGCGTGCATGTCCGCCACGCGCGTCGGCGGGCGGTACCGCTTGTCGTCCTCACGCATAGGCCGGCCCCAGTCCGCGCCGCAGCCGGGCGCTGGCCATGTCCACCAGTGCCACCAGGCCGAACATGGCGATCAGCACGGTCATGGCCTGCTGCTGCTGGAAGATCGACAGGTGGAAGTAGAGCAGCTGGCCCAGGCCGCCGCCGCCCACGAAGCCCAGTACGGTGGCCATTCGAATATTCATCTCCCAACGATACAGCGTATAGGCC
>NZ_JBFUCI010000029.1:0-28118 GCF_056405335.1 Variovorax sp. P1_H12_2 | reverse complement strand
GCGCAGCGGTGCGCGGATCAGGGCTCGCGACTGTTTGAGTGGAGCGCAGCGGAGCGAGTTTGAGCGAGACCCCGCGTACCGCGAGCAGCGCAGGGCAGCCGCGAAGC
Source organism: Variovorax sp. P1_H12_2 (assembly GCF_056405335.1). NCBI lineage: Bacteria > Pseudomonadati > Pseudomonadota > Betaproteobacteria > Burkholderiales > Comamonadaceae > Variovorax > Variovorax sp. P1_H12_2. Next base: position 28,011 of record NZ_JBFUCI010000029.1, on the reverse strand, counting down.
GGCCGGTGACGTCGGCCGGCCCGGGGCCTACCGCCCGCCGCCGACGCCCGCCCACGCCGGCAAGCCCCCGCCCCGATCTCAATCAGCCAGCGTCCGGCGCCACCGGATGCTGCGCCATCGCCTCCAGCGCCCGCACCAGCGCCGAGTGGTCCTCCTGCCCGTACCCCAGCGCCGCGCATGCGTTCATCAGCTGCGCCGCACTCGCGGTCTGCGGCAGCGCCACCCCCAGCGCGCGAGCCCCCTGCAGCGCAAGGTTCAGGTCCTTCTGGTGCAGCGCGATGCGGAAACCCGGGGCGAAGGTGCGCTTGATCATGCGCTCGCCATGGACCTCGAGGATGCGCGACGACGCGAAACCGCCCATCAGCGCCTGCCGCACCTTGGCCGGATCGGCCCCGGCCTTGGAGGCGAACACCAGCGCCTCGCCGACCGCCGCGATGTTGAGCGCGACGATGATCTGGTTGGCCACCTTGCACACCTGGCCGTCGCCGACGCCGCCCACCAGCGTGATGTTCTTGCCCATCTTCTCGAGCAGCGGCCGCACGCGGCCGAAGTCGCTCTCGTCGCCGCCGCACATGATCGTGAGGCTGGCCGCCTTGGCGCCGACCTCGCCGCCCGAGACCGGGGCGTCGACGTAGGCGCACCCGAGCTCGGCGATCCGGGCGGCGAAGCCCCTGGTCGCGATCGGATCGATCGAACTGCAGTCGACCACGGTCTTGCCCTTGGAGAGCCCGGCCGCGACGCCAGCCTCGCCGAACAGCACCTTCTCCACGTCCGGCGTGTCCGGCACCATGATGAAGACGATGTCGGCCTGCCGCGCGACCTCGGTGCCGCTGGCGCAGACCGTGGCGCGAGAAGCAAAGGGCTCGGGGGTCTTGCCGTGGGTATGGACGAACAGCTGGTGGCCGGCTTCGAGCAGGTGGCCCGCCATCGGGGCGCCCATGATKCCGAGGCCGATGAAGCCGATCTTTTGGGTGGTGCTGGACATTGCTTTGGTTTCTTTCATCAGTTCTCAGGAGGTGAGGGCGGTGCGCCAGCCGAGGCCCTCGACGGTCGTTCCGCGCGGCTTGTATTCGCAGCCGATCCAGCCGTCGTAACCCAGCGAATCGATGTGCTTGAAGAGCCATGGGTAGTTGATCTCGCCCGTGCCCGGCTCGCCGCGGCCGGGGTTGTCGGCCAGCTGGATGTGGCCGATGCGCGCCATGTTCTTCGTGAGCGTGTTGCCGAGCTCGCCTTCCATGCGCTGCGCATGGTAGATGTCGTACTGCACCCGCAGGTTGGGCGAGCCGACTTCGTCGAGCAGGGCCAGCGCCTGGTCGGTGCGGCTCAGGTAGAAGCCCGGGATGTCGAAGGTGTTGATCGGCTCGATCAGCAGCCGGATGCCCGCGCTCTGCAACTCCTTCGACGCGAAGCGCAGGTTGTCGACGACGACCTTGCGCGCATCGGACGGTGCCACCCCCTCGGGCAGCTTGCCGAGCAGGCAGTTGACCTGCGGACATCCCAGCGCCGTCGCGTAGTCGATCGCACGGGTCACGCCCTCGCGGAATTCGGCCGTGCGGTCCGGGTGGCAGGCGATGCCGCGCTCGCCGCCGTCCCAGTTGCCGGCCGGCAGGTTGTGCAGCACCTGTGCCAGCTGGTTGTCGCGCAGGGCGGCGGCCAGTTCCTTCTTGTCGAAGGCATACGGGAACAGGTATTCGACGGCCTGGAAGCCCGCCTTCGCGGCGGCCTCGAAGCGCTGCATGAACGGCAGCTCGTTGAACAGCATCGTCAGATTGGCTGCGAACTTGGGCATGTGTTTGTCTCCTGGTCTGTCCCGCAAGGTTTCAGTCGAGCATGGCGGCGGCAATCGCCGTCGGCGCGTCTTCAAGGCCTTCTGCCAGCGCCTCGAACTCGTTGATGGCGTCGATCTCGGTGCCCATCGCGATGTTGGTCACGCGTTCGAGCATCACCTCGATCACCACCGGCACGCTGAACTYGGCCATCAGCTGCTCGGCGCGCTGGATCGCCGGCGTCATCTCTTCCTGCTTGTAGACGCGGATCGCCTTGCAGCCCAGGCCTTCCACCACCTTGAGGTGGTCGACGCCGTAGCTGCGCTCGACGCCGCTGTCCTCGCCGGCATTGATGTTGTCGAAGCCGAGCTGCACGCAGTAGTCCATTTCGAAACCGCGCTGCGCCTGGCGGATCAGCCCGAGGTAGGAGTTGTTCACCACGATGTGGATGTAGGGCAGCTTGAACTGCGCGCCCACCGCCAGCTCCTCGATCATGAACTGGAAGTCGTAGTCGCCCGAGAGCGCCACGATCTTGCGGCCCGGGTCGGCCGCGCGCACGCCCAGCGCCGCCGGAATGGTCCAGCCCAGCGGTCCGGCCTGGCCGCAGTTGATCCAGTGGCGCGGGTTGTAGACGTGCAGGAACTGCGCCGCCGCGATCTGCGACAGGCCGATGGTGCTCACGTAGCAGGTGTCGTGGCTGAAGTTGTTGTTCATGCACTGGTACACGCGCTGCGGCTTCATCGGCACGTCGCCGAAGTTGGTCTTGCGCAGCATCGTCTTCTTGCGGTCGCGGCATTCGCCGGCCCATTCGCGGCGGTCGGGCAGCCGGCCCTGGGCCTTCATCTCCTCGGCCACCTGCACGAAGAGCTCGAGGGCGGCCTTCGCATCCGAGACGATGCCGAGATCGGGCGTGAACACGCGGCCGATCTGCGTCGGCTCGATGTCGACGTGGACGAAGGTGCGGCCCTTGGTATAGACCTCGACCGATCCGGTGTGGCGGTTGGCCCAGCGGTTGCCGATGCCGAGCACGAAGTCGGAAGCCAGCATGGTCGCATTGCCGTAGCGGTGGCTGGTCTGCAGGCCGCACATGCCGGCCATCAGCGGATGGTCGTCGGCGATCGCGCCCCAGGCCATCAGCGTGGGAACCACCGGCACGCCGGTGGCTTCGGCGAAGCGCACCAGCAGGTCGCTGGCATCCGCGTTGATGATGCCGCCGCCGGCCACGATCAGCGGGCGCTCGGCCGCGTTGAGCATGGCGACGGCCTTCTCGACCTGGGCCCGCGTGGCGGCCGGCTTGTAGGGCGCGAGCGGCGTGTAGGTGTCGATGTCGAACTCGATCTGCGCCATCTGCACGTCGAAGGGCAGGTCGATCAGCACCGGGCCCGGGCGGCCCGAGCGCATCAGGTGGAAGGCCTGCTGGAACACCTGAGGCACCTGGCCGGGCTCGCGCACCGTGACTGACCACTTGGTGACCGGCTTGGAGATCGACTCGATGTCGACCGCCTGGAAGTCTTCCTTGTAGAGCCGGGCGCGCGGCGCCTGGCCCGTGATGCAGAGAATCGGGATCGAGTCGGCCCAGGCCGAGTAGAGCCCTGTGATCATGTCCGTTCCGGCCGGGCCGGAGGTGCCGATACACACGCCGATGTTGCCGGCCACGGCGCGGGTGTAGCCCTCGGCCATGTGCGAGGCGCCTTCGACGTGGCGGGCCAGGATGTGGGCGATGCTGCCCTGCTTGCGCAGCGCGGAATACAACGGGTTGATGGCGGCGCCGGGAACGCCGAAGGCCTGCGTCACGCCTTCCTTTTCCATCACGAGCACGGCGGCCTGTGCCGCGGTCATCTTTGCCATGCGAGTCTCCTTGGGTTGAGCTCGACTGTAGGAATTCGGGGCCGTCAGCAGAAGGGGGCGCTGGACCATAAAGCCTATTCCTGGGTGGAATAAGTGAGTAGCATCCGACCATGGACCGACTGTTGGCGATGGAGATGTTCGTGCGCGTGGTGGAGACCGGGAGCTTCTCCAAGGCGGCGCGCGAGTTCAACACCACCCAGCCCACCGTGACAAAGCAGGTCGCGGCCACCGAGGCGCGACTGAAGGCGCGCCTGCTGAACCGCAATACCCGCGGCGTCAGCCTGACCGAATCGGGCGCGCTCTACTACGAGAAATGCAAGGCCATCGTGCGCGACGCCGAGGAGGCCGAGAGCATCGTCCAGCTGCGGCAGTCGCAGGCGCAGGGCTTGCTGCGCATCGGCACCTCGACCGCCTTCGGCCGCCGCATCGTGGTGCCGCTGGCGCTGGAATTCATGGCGCGCCACCCGCAGGTGCAGGTCGACCTCAGTTTCGAAGACCGCTATGTCGACCTGGTGGCGCAGGGCATCGACGTCGCGATCCGCATGGGCAAGCTGGCCGATTCGTCGCTCGGCGCGCGCTTCCTGGGCATGAATCCCTGGGTCATGGTGGCCGCGCCGGCCTACCTCAAGAAGCACGGAATGCCCAAGAAGGCCCAGGACCTGAGCGCCCACGTGGCGCTGATCTACAGCAGCGTGGTCGGCGACGACGTCTGGCACCTGCACACGCCGCGCGGCGAGCCGGTCACGGTGCCGGTATCGGGGCGCCTGCGCTCGAACAACGTCTCGGCGGTGCTGGCCGCCGCGCGCGCCGGCCTCGGCATCGCGCTGATGCCGCGCTACGTGGCGAGCGATTCGCTGGCGTCAGGGCAGGTGAGCGAAGTGCTGGCCGACCACGCGCTGCCCGAGCAGGAGATCCATGCCGTCTTCCCCTCGCCCAAGCTGGTGCCGGGCAAGGTGTCGAGCTTCGTCGCCTTCCTGCAAGGGAGGTTCGGCGAACGCTGGTGGGAGCGCTGACGGGCGGTCGATCGGCAAGTCAGTGCGTGTCGTTGGCGACCCTCTTGCCCGGTGGCTGGATGCCATGCTCCCGCAGGACCGCCTCCGTGTGCTCGCCGAGCGCCGGAACCGCGGCCATCGCCGCCTCGAAGCCCGAGAAGGTCGCTGGCGGCAGCAGCGCGTCGATCTCCCCGACCGGCGTCATGACGCTTCGCCACCGCTGGCGTGCTTTCAGTTGCGGATGGTTCCAGACATCTTCCATGGTGTTCATCGGCGCGTTGGCAATCCGGGCTTCGTCCAGAAGCCGGAGGGCTTCCGACCGGTCGAGCGTGGACAGTCGCTTGACGATGAGCTCGTCCAGCAAGCCCCGGTGGGCGACGCGCTGTGTGTTCGAGGCGAATTCGTCCCGGGTCGCGGTCTCGGGGGAGCCGAGGACCACCTCGCAGAATCTCGACCATTCGCGCTCGTTCTGCAGACCGAAGATGATGCTGCTCCCGTCTCCCACCGGGTACTGGCCGTAGGGCGCGATGGCGGGATGCGAGCTGCCGGCGCGCACCGGTGCGGCACCCCCGTAGTGGCTGAAATTGAGCGGATACGACATCCACTCTGCCAGCGATTCGAGCATCGAAACCTCCACATGCTCGCCACGCCCCGTCCTCGACCGCTGCACGAGCGCGGTCAGGATGCCCGAGTAGGCGTACATGCCGGCCGAGATGTCAGCGATCGATATGCCGGCGCGCGACGGACGATCTTCCGGGCCGGTGACCGAGATCAGCCCCGCAGCGGCCTGAATGAGCAGGTCGTAGGCCCTGGCATCGCGTTCGGGCCCCGTGCTTCCGTAGCCGGAAATGTCGCACACGATCAGGCGGGGGTAGCGCGCCGACAGCGCGCCGAAGTCGAGGCCCATGCGAGCTGTGGCGCCGGGCGCAAGGTTCTGGACGAAGACATCCGCCGAACTCAGAATGCAATGCAGCGCCTCCACGGCCTCGGGCTGCTTGAGGTCCAGGCAGAGGCTTTCCTTGCCGCGGTTCGCCCAGACGAAGAAGGACGACATGCCGCGAACGGTCTCGTCATACCCGCGCGCGAAATCGCCGACCCCCGGCCGCTCGATCTTGATGACCCGCGCGCCCAGGTCCGCCAGTTGCCGGCTGGCGAACGGCGCGGCGACGGCGTGCTCGAGCGCAAGCACCTTGAGTCCATCGAGCGGGCGCGGGGCTTGGCGTGAAGTCATCGGGGAGGAGGAGTGAATGGCCGCGGCGGGGGCAGGGGGGTTACTTCTGGACGACATGGTCGGCGAAAGCCTGCGCGTACTTGGGGAGTTCCGAGAATTTCTGACACACGATCAGATGCTGCCGCAGCGCCCACGGCTCTCCCAGCTTGACGATGGCGATCGTTGCCTCTTCCTGGACTTCGGCCGCGACGGAGCGGGGGATCAGCAGGATGCCGACGTCCTGCTCCACCAGTTGGAGCGCTGCCGCGAAATTCGGCGCGTGGACGCGCACCCGCGGCTGAACGCCCAGGCGCGACGCCATCATCGAGAGGTAGAGAAAGTTGCTGGTCTTGCGGCCCGTTGCGATGAAGTCGAACGCCAGCGCATCTTCCAGCGAGACCTGTAGCCGGGCCGCCAGCGGATGGTGGACGGCGACGGCAAAGACGAGTTCATCGTCCGCGTAGTGCACGGCTTCGAGCCGCCGCAGGTCGACCGGGCCGGCCACGAGGCCGAGGTCCGCGGCGCCTTCGGCCACGGCGGCGACGATCTCGTCGCTGAGCCGCTCGGAAAGGTCGACATCGACGCTGGGATAGGCCGACAGAAAGCGCCCCAGCGTGGGCGTGAGCCGGTGCAGGGTGCTGCTGTTCGCGAAGACCCTCACCGTGCCCTTGACGCCGGAATTGAATCCGACCAGTTCGCCGTTGAGGCGAGCCGCTTCGGCCAGGATCGCCTTGGCGTGCTTGAGCACCACTTCGCCGGCCTGCGTGATCTCCATGCCCTTTTGAGTCCGCACGAACAGCGACACGCCCATGGCTTCTTCGAGGTGCTTCACCCGGTAGCTGACTGAGGGCGCCGAGAGGCAGAGGTCCGACGACGCCACGGTCAGGTTCCGGGACTCGGCGATAGCGACGACGACACGCAGATCGGTCAGTTCATAGCGCATGGTCGGCTCCCTCCGGCCGCTTGCGCAGCAAGTACTTCTGCGTTCCTTCGAGCACCTCGACGCCGTCCTGGTTGACGACGCTCGATCGCATGACCAGCACGCCCGTCGTGCGGCCCGGCACGAGCTCGATCACTTCAAGCGTGGCGTAGAGGGTGTCTCCCACGAACACCGGATGCAGAAAGCGGCTGGACTGTTCGATGAAGGCCTTCAGGGATTCCTCCACCATGTGCGGGAACAGGCCGGCGCCGGCCGCCGTCTGGATCAGCACCTGAAAACCATGGGCCAGCATCTGCGGCATCCCCAGGCGGCGGCAGTACGCCGCGTCATAGTGGATCGGATGGTTGTCTCCGCTGGCCAGCTGGAAAGCCGCGAACAGCGCATCGGTCATCGTTCGCGAGGGCAGGACGAATTTCTCGTGCAGTGAAAAGTCATCGAAGTAGCGCTGTTCGCACATGCGGTGGGCGGCAAAGTCGAAAGCCATGGCGTCGRGTTCCCGGAAGATCAGTCGGCGGCGATTTGGGCCGCCTTGGCGACGCGGCCCCATTTCAGGATCTCGCCATCCAGAAACTCGGTGAGTGCGGCGGGCGAAGGGTTCTTTTCAAGCAGCAGACCCATGTCGTAGGCCTTCGCCTTCAGTTCCTTGTCGTCGAGGGCGTCGCGCAGCGACCGGGCCAGCTTCTCGACGATCGGCGCGGCCGTGCCTGCAGGCGCGAACACCGCGTTCCACGTGTACGCCTCGTAGCCCGCCACCGTTTCCGCGATGGCCGGCGCGTCGGGTGTCTGCGGCAGGCGCTCTTTCATCGACGTGCCAAGCAGGCGGACCGCGCCCGACTTCGCCTGCGCAATGCCCGTGGGCGCGCTGTCGAAGGTGTAGCCGATGTGACCGCCCATCAGGTCGGCGCTGACGGGGCCGTTGCCGCGATAGGGAATGTGCGTGGACTGCAGGTTCGCTTCGTGGTTGAGGAGCGCTGCGCCGATGTGCGATGCACTGCCCACGCCCGCGGAGCCGTAGCTGACTTCCCCCGGATGGGCCTTGAGATAGTCGATGAATTCGCGCATGTTTCGGGCGGGGAACGATGGGTTGACCAGCAGCACCAGCGGCGATCTGGCGGCGAGCCCAATCGGGGTGAACGACCGGATGGTGTCGTAGGGCAGTTTCTTGTTGATGGCCGGGTTCACGGCGTGCGCCACGGTGGTCATCAGCAGCGTGTAGCCGTCCGGCCTGGCCCGGGCCACGGTATCGGTGCCGACGATGGTGCCTGCGCCGGTGCGGTTTTCAACGACCATCGTGGCGTTCATTTGCTTGCCCCATGCGCTGGCGAGCACGCGCGCGAAGGTGTCGGTCGGGCCGCCCGCCGCGTAAGGAATCACCAGGGTGATCGGCTGCCTGGGGTAGCTGTCCTGCGCCCGGACGGCGGGTGCGGCGAAGAAGAAGGCAGCGAGAAGTGCCCATCCCAGGCGCGACGGCAGGTTCATGATGTGTCTCCAGGAGCGTTGTTTTGCGGGGCCGTGAGTGTTGAAGCTCGGCCAGACGATAGCGGCGGCCCTCGGTGCCGGCCAGTCGAATTCTTCTAACGCCGCATTGCGCGCCCATGAACGCGTGGCGTGGGCCGGCGCGTGCCCCACGCCGACGCCCCGGCTCCCTACTGCAAGGGCGGCACGTTGCCGCTGTCCTCTTTCGAGGAGGCGAACAGGTCCCAGGCCGCCATGAACAGCGCCGCGATCACCGGCCCGATCACGAAGCCGTTGATGCCGAACAGCGCGATCCCGCCGATGGTCGACATCAGCACCATGTAGTCGGGCATCTGCGTGTCCTTGCCGACCAGGATCGGGCGCAGGATGTTGTCGACCAGCCCGATCACGAAGACGCCGACGAAGATCAGCACGAAGCCCTTGCCGAAGGCGCCCACGGCCAGGAAGTAGACGGCGACCGGGGTCCAGATCAGCGCCGCACCGATGGCCGGCAGCAGCGACAGGAAGGCCATCAGGACGCCCCACAGCAGCGAGCCCTGCAGGCCCAGGAACGAGAAAGTCGCGCCGCCGATGATGCCCTGCGTCGCGGCCACCGCGATGTTGCCCTTGATGGTGGCGCGGATCACCGTGGTGAACTTGTTCAGCAGGTAATGGGTGTGCGGCTTGGCCAGCGGCAGCGATTCGCGCACCTTCGTCGACAGGTCGGCGCCGTCGCGCAGCAGGAAGAACAACAGGTACAGCATGAGGCCGAAGCTGACGATGAATTCGAAGGTGTTCTGGCCGATCGCCAATGCGTGCGTGGCGATCACCTGGCTGCCTCGCGCGGCGGCTTGCGACACCTGGGCGATCAGCCCATCGACATTGCCAAGACCGAAGCGGTCGAGCAGGCTCAGCGCCCACTTCGGGATCACATCCACCACCTGCTGGAAATACCTGGCGAAGCTGATGTCGCCGGATCGGATCTTCTGCGACACCAGCGACACCTCTTCGACCAGCGACACGGTGACCGCGGTGAGCGGGATGATCACCACCACCATGGCCATCAGCAGCGTGCTGATGGCCGCGAGGTTGCGCCGGCCGCCCATCTTCCTGAGCAGCCGACGATAGATCGGCGTGAACAGGATCGCGAGCGCCAGGCCCCACATCACGGCGCCGAAGAAGGGGAGCAGGATCCAGCCGAAGGCGATCGTGACGGCCGCCAGCAGGAAGAGGAGCGTGCCGCGCTGCAGGGCTGGGGTATTCATGCCGGATCGACTGTAGCCGAAACAGCCGTCCCGCTTGAGGCCAGAGGTGTCAGCGCAGGCCGCGAGGCAATGCCAGYGGCGCCAGTGTCGCCCGCAGGCGCTCGTCGGCATCGGGCCCGGTCGCCACGTCGACCTGCAGCGCCTGCTCGACATTGCCGATGTGGTCCAGCATCAACTGGCGGGCGCGCGGCGTATCGCCGGCCTCGAGCGCCGCCACGATGGCGGCATGCTCGGCGCAGGATTCGGCCGCCTCGTGCTTCGACTGGAACAGCGTGGCCGCCAGCGTGGTGCGCGCCGTCAGGTCGCGCAGCACGTCGCAGAGCAGGCGGTGGCCCATCTGGTCGGCCAGGCAGACATGGAAGTCGGCCAGCAGGAAGGCGCGGGTGGCAGCGTCGGCGCCTGCGATGGCGCGCTTCTCGTCGGCGATGTGCTCGCGCAGCTTGCGGATCACCTTCGAGAGCGGCCGCCCGGCTTCGGCCAGGATGCCGGCCTCGACGATGCGGCGGGCCGCGAAGGCATCGCGCGCTTCCTCGGCCGAGGGTTCCACGACGTACCAGCCCCGGCGCGACTGCACCTCCACGAAGCCGCGGGCCTGCAGCTGCATCAGGGCCTCGCGCACCATGGTGCGGCTGACGCCGAAGTTCTCCGCCAGCGCCTGCTCGCCGAGCCGCTCGCCGGGCGCGAGCTTCTGCGCCAGGATCGCCTCGACCACGCGTTCGGCGATGTGGGTGGGCGTGACGTCGGTCATCGGCTTGCTCAATGGGCTGCCGAAACGGCGGCCGGCGAGCCCGGCTCGGCCAGCGGCTCGTCCTCGGGCGAGTGGGTGCCGTTGAGCACCGCATGGGCCCGCTCGCGGTCGATGTCGCCCTCCCAGGCGGCGATCGCGACCGTGGCGACACAGTTGCCGACCAGGTTGCCGAGCGCCCGGGCGATGCCCATGAACCAGTCGACCGACAGCACCAGCACCAGCCCGATGGCCGGGATTGCCGGAATCGCRTGCAGCGTGGCGGCCAGCACCACGATCGCCGAGCCCGGTACGCCGTGCGCGCCCTTGGAGGTGACCAGCGCGATCGCCAGGATGGTCAGCAGGTCGGCCATCGAGATCGGGGTGTTGGTCGCCTGGGCGATGAACACCGCTGCCAGCGTGATGTAGATCGAGAAGGCGTCGAGGTTGAACGAGTAGCCGGTCGGGATCACGAGGCCCACGGTCGAGTCGCGGATGCCCATGTGGCGCAGCTTGGCCATGATCTGCGGCAGCACGCTGTCCGAAGAGGTGGTGGCGAAGACGATCGTGAGTTCCTCGCGCAGGTAGCGCAGCAGCTTGACCAGGCTGAAGCCCGAGAAGCGCATCACCAGCCCGAGCACCACGAAGACAAAGAACAGCACGGCGAAATAGAACAGCGCGACCAGCATGCCGAGCTGCTTGAGCGAGCCGATGCCGTACTGGCCGACCGTGAAGGCGATTGCGCCCAGCACGCCCAGCGGCGCCAGCTTGATGATGATGCCCATGATCTTGAACAGCACCAGCGAGAGCGCATCGACCACCGCGCCGACCGGCCGGCCGCGTTCGCCGAGCAGCGACAGCGCGCAGCCGAACAGCACCGCGAACAGCAGCACCTGAAGCACGTCGCCGGTCGCGAAGGCATTGACCACCGTGGTCGGGATCAGCTTCATCAGGAACTCGACCGTGCCGCCGCTGGTCAGCTTGTCGGCGTTCGAGGCATAGGCGCTCATGGCCGCGGGGTCGAGCTTCGACGGATCGACATTCATGCCCACGCCGGGCTTGAAGACGAAGGCCAGCACCAGTCCGAGGGCCAGCGCGACCGTGGTCAGCACCTCGAAGTAGATCAGCGCCTTGACCCCGACCCGGCCGACGCGCTTCAGGTCGCCCGCGCCGGCGATGCCATGCACCACGACGCAGAACACCAGCACCGGAATGATCATCTTGATCAGCTTGATGAAGCCGTCGCCGAGCGGCTTGAGCTTGACGGCGAAGTCGGGAAAGAAGAGGCCCGCGACGACGCCGAGCACCAGCGCGATGACCACCTGACCGAAGAGCGATTTGGCGAAACGTGGCATGGGGGTTCCCTGTGTAGGTTTGCATGCAAGCTTCACGTTGTCTTGCATACAAGCAATGTAGGCAAGATTCACCGAAATGCCCTGAGGGTATTCCCGGAATCGGGTCACTGGCCTCCGAGAACTGTATGATGCGCATCATGCGAAAAGGAAAGCCCAATGCCAGAGCCGCAGCCAAGGATGCCACGCACGAACGCATCGTGGCCGTGGCCGCCCGGGCGATCCGTCGCAGCGGATACGACGGTACCGGGGTCGCGGACATCATGAAGGAGGCCGGCCTGACCCATGGCGCCTTCTATTCCCACTTCACCTCACGTGAGGCCATGTTGGCCGAAGCGGCAGGCAGGGCATGCGCGGAGTCCACTGYCGCCGTGGCCGACGTTGTGGCCAGCGTGCCCCGCGGCATGGCATTGGCATCCATGCTCAGCGCCTATCTCTCCAGGGAGCACTGTGAGCAGGTCGACACGGGATGCCCCCTTGCCGCGCTGGGCTCCGAGACGTCACGCCAGGCTTCCGATGTGCGTCGAGTGACGACGCGCCACATCAAGGAAATGATCGACCTGGTAGCCCGCCAGTCGCCGGACTGGGGACAGCCCGGTGCCCACGAACGGGCCATCGTGACCATCGCCACCATGGTGGGCGCTTTGCTGTTGTCACGCGCAGTCGATGAGCCAGATCTGTCTGACGAATTGCGCGAGGCCGCGCTCAAGCACCTGATCGCTGCGGGTCACTGAAAGCCACCGATGGATCGTGCTTATTTTTTCGTCTATTCACATGATGATCATCATGTGACAATGCCCCGCAGCCCACGCAATCTCCCCCCATTCACMGCCATGAACCAGGCCCCCGCAGTCTCACGACGCGATTCATGCGGGTGCACCAGGAACAAGGAAGACTGATGAAGGCATTTGTCCTGGAACGCTATGGCAAAAAGCGCGCGTTGCGGTCGACAGAGATGCCGACTCCGGAACTGCACGATGACGAGGTCTTGGTCGAGGTCCATGCCGCCGGCGTGAACCTGCTGGACGCCAAGATCAGGGACGGAGAGTTCAAGCTCATCCTGCCTTATCGCCTGCCGCTCATCCTGGGACACGATGTGGCGGGTGTCGTGGTCAAGGCGGGACCACGGGTGCAGCAGTTCAAGCCGGGTGATGAGGTCTATGCCCGGCCGGATGATTTCCGGATCGGCGCGTTCGCCCAGTTCGTCCCGGTCAAGGAGGCATCGCTTGCCCTTAAACCGAAGAACCTCACGATGGAGGAAGCCGCTTCCATTCCCCTGGTGGGCTTGACGGCATGGCAGGCACTGATTGAGAAGGCCAACCTGAAGAAGGGGCAAAAGGTCTTCATTCAGGCAGGCTCCGGCGGCGTAGGCACTTTCGCGATCCAGTTGGCCAAGCATCTGGGCGCAGCTGTCGCCACGACGACGAGCACTGCCAATGTCGGGCTCGTGAAGAGCCTGGGTGCAGACGTCGTCATCGACTACAAGACGCGGGACTTCGAGGACGTCTTGCGCGACTACGACGTGGTCCTGAACAGCCAGGATGGCAAGACCCTCGAAAAGTCTCTTGGCGTGCTCCAACGAGGTGGGAAGCTCATCTCCATCTCGGGACCGCCTGACCCCGAATTCGGCAAGGATATCGGGGCCCCCGGATTCGTGAAACTGGTCATGTGGCTGATGAGCTCAGGCGTCAGGCGAAAGGCGCAAGGCCGAGGCATCGGCTATTCGTTCCTCTTCATGAAGGCGAATGGGAGCCAACTGCGCGAGATCACCCGACTCATCGAAGCTGAGGCCATCCGACCTGTGATCGATCGGGTCTTTCCGTTCGAGTCGACCAACGAGGCCCTGGCTTACGTCGAAGCAGGCCGCGCGAAGGGCAAGGTCGTCGTCCAGATCAAGTGAGTCTTTTCTCCCCAACCATGGAGTTTCATTGTGAAGATTGAAAACGCTGTTGTCCTCGTCACCGGTGCCAATCGTGGCATCGGCTTGGCATTCACCCGCGAGTTGCTCGCCCGCGGTGCCCGCAAGGTCTACGCCGGAACGCGCGACCCCGCGGCCGTCATGCAGGCGGGTGTTCAGCCCCTGCGACTTGACGTCACCAGGTCAGACGACGTGGCGGCCGCCGCAGAGCGAGCGTCGGATGTGACGCTCGTGATCAACAACGCCGGCATTGCCCAGCCCGGAGGCTTTCTTGCGCCGGACAGCGAAGAGGTCGCGCGACGCATCTTCGAGACCAACTTCTTCGCCATGTTGCGCGTGAGCAGGGCCTTTGCACCGGCTCTCGAGGCCAACGGCGGCGGCGGTTTGCTCAATGTGTTGTCGGTCGCCTCATGGGTGAACGGCGGCGAACTGGCCGCCTATTCGGCCAGCAAGTCCGCCGCCTGGTCGCTCACCAATGCCCTGCGCCACGAACTGGCGGCGCAGAAGACGCAGGTGCTGGCACTGCACATGGCCTACGTCGATACCGACCTCACGCACGGGTTCGATGTCCCGAAGTCCAGTCCTGAGCAGATTGTCAAGCGCGCGCTCGATGGACTCGAGTCGGGCCTCGACGAGGTGCTGGCCGATGAACTCACGCTGCAAGTGAAGCGCGGGATGACGGCGGCCAGGCCCAGCTACCTGCCACAAGCCTCCTGAGGCCCCCATTCGATTGCGCCCCACTCCCTGCCAACGACAAAGTCTCGAACGACCTGCACTCACTCAAGGACCCTCATGCTGTTTGAACCTCTCACCGCCGCGTCGATTCAACTCGCCAACCGCGCCGTCATGGCACCGATGACGCGCAGCCGTGCCGTCGATGCCAACACCCCCAACGTATTGATGGCCGAGTACTACGGCCAGCGTGCTTCGGCGGGCCTGATCGTCAGCGAGGGCACCTCRCCCTCGCCCAATGGCCTGGGCTACCCCCGCATCCCCGGACTCTTCAACGGTGCGCAGGTGCGTGGGTGGAAGACGATCACCGACGCGGTCCACGCCAAGGGCGGCAAGATCTTCGCGCAGCTCATGCACACCGGCCGCGTGACTCACGTGGCCAACCTGCCAGCAGGCGCGGAGGTTCTCGGGCCGATGGCCATGGCGTGCCCCGGCGAGATGTACACCGACTCACAGGGCATGCAGCCGCACAGCACCCCGCGAGCGATGACGGCGACCGACATCGCCCATGCCGTCGACGAGTATGCGAAGTCAGCGCAGTTGGCCATCGAAGCGGGATTCGACGGTGTCGAGCTGCACGCCGCGAACGGCTATCTGATCGAGCAATTCCTGAACGCCAATGTGAACCTGCGCACCGACGCCTACGGTGGCAGCATCGAAGGCCGCAATCGCTTCGCGCTTGAAGTTTCCCGCGCCACTGCGGCCGCCGTCGGTGCCCATCGCGTCGGGATACGGGTGTCGCCCTACGGCGTGTTCAACAGCACGGGCGCGTTCCCCGACGTCGACGCTCAGTACTTGGCGCTCACTCAGGAACTGTCGAGGCTTGGCTTGCAGTACATCCACTTGCTCGACCATTCAGCAATGGGCGCGCCGTCGGTGCCTGCCGAATTGAAGTCCCGGCTTCGCGGTGCGTTCCAGGGCTTGTTCATCCTCGCTGGCGGCTTCGATCGCGCCCGTGCCGAAAGTGCGCTCAGGGCAGGCCAGGCGGATCTCATCGCCTTCGCCCGCCCGTTCCTCGCCAATCCCGACCTGGTGGAGCGCATGCGGGCCGAAGCGGCGCTGAATGCCGCAGACATGGCGACGTTCTACACCCCTGGTTCAAAGGGCTACACCGACTATCCGGCACTTGCGGCCTGACTTGCGGTGCCGGGCCGGTCGAGGGATCCTCGATCGCATGCTTTGCTGCGCCGCAATGACCACTTCGAAAAGGGGGGCGCCGCACGCCCTGGCTCGCCTTCGACGGGCGCCTGGATCGTGCTTCGCATGGAATTTTTTACAACATTGAAGGCCGTCAAGCACGAGCCAAGTGGCTGCGGAAAGCGCATCATCCTGTTTGACGAGCACCACGGTGCGGACTGCGTGCGAGGCAGGGCAGGGCATGACATGGATCAAGAAGGTTTTCTGGATCGGCGCTGGGCTCGCCGCCGTGGGTGCGCTTGTCTCATTCACGGTGGACGAATTGAAGACGTCCCGGCTGCAATCGGCCCTGTGGCGCGACCTCGCCAGCGGTGCCCGCTTCAGCGTCGACGCCGGTGCCAGCGATGCCATCCGCTTCCCCCATACCGGGCCCTACGATGAGCGGCTGGGCTACGACCAGCTGCCAGGCTTCATCGAGCGCCTGGAGCCCCTGGGCTTCGCGATCACCCGCCAGGCCCGCATGTCGCCGCGGCTGATCGAACTGCAGGAGCGCAAGCTTTTCATTCCCTACCGGGAGAAGAATCAGGCCGGCTTGACCGTGCGCGACTGCCGCGATGAAAAGCTGCTGCACACGCGCGTGCCGATGCGCGTGTACGAGCGTTTCGAGGAGGTTCCGCCGCTGCTGGTGAGCGCGATGCTGTTCGTCGAGGACCGCCACTTGCTCGACACGCAGCCGCCGCAGCGCAACCCCGCGATCGATCCGGAGCGCTTCGCGAAGGCCGCGCTCGAACAGGCGCTCCGGGCCGTTGACCCCAGCCAGGCGGCGACGGGTGGCAGCACGCTGGCGACCCAGATCGAGAAGTACCGCCATTCCCCCCACGGCCGCACCGCATCCATCGGCGAGAAGCTGCGCCAGATGACCTCGGCCTCGCTGCGCGCCTACCTGGACGGCGAGGACACGCTGGTGCGGCGCCGCCAGATCGTCGTCGACTATCTCGATACGGTGCCTCTGGCCGCGCGCCCCGGCATCGGCGAAGTGCACGGCCTGGGCGACGGGCTGTGGGCCTGGTACGGCCGCGACTTCGGCGAAGTCAACCGCCTGCTCGCCGACTACGACGAAAGCGCCGCGCCCGCGGAAGAAGCGCTCCAGCGCCAGGCCGAAGCCTTCAAGCAGGCGCTGTCGCTGATGATCGCGCAGCGCCGCCCGTCGCAGCATCTGCTCGGCGACGGCACGGGCCTGACGCGGCTGACCGACAGCTATCTGCGGCTGATGGCCGAAGCCGGCGTGATATCGCCTCCGCTTCGGGATGCGGCACTGCCGTTGCCCCTGCGCCTGCAGCCCGAGCTGCCGCCGGCGCCGAGGACCGACTTCGTCCAGCGCAAGGCCGTGAGCGCGCTGCGCACCCACATCTCCACCTTGCTCGACGTACCGCGCGCCTACGACCTCGAGCGTCTCGACCTCGAGGCGGAAACCAGCCTCGACGGCGAGGCGCAAGCGCTGGTGGCGCGAATCCTCGCCGGCCTGCGCACGCCCGCCGCGGCGAAGGCGGCGGGACTGGTCGGCTTCCACATGCTCGACCCCGGCGCGGACCCCGCCCCCCTGGTCTACAGCTTCACGCTGTTCGAGCGCGGCGCACGCGCGAACCTGCTGCGCATCCAGGCAGACAACATCGACCAGCCCTTCGACGTGAACCAGGGCGCGCGACTGGACATGGGCTCGACGGCCAAGCTGCGCACCCTGGTGAGCTACCTGGAGCTCGTCGCCGAGCTGCACGCGCGCTGGGCCGATCTGAGCCCCGTCGATCTGTCGGCGCTGGCGGTGAGCCCGCGCGATCCGCTGGGCGCCTGGGCGCGGCAATACCTCCTGCGCGCCAAGGACCGCAGCCTCGCGCCGATGCTCGAGGCCGCCATGCAGCGCCGGTACTCTGCGAGCCCGTCGGAGGCCTTCTTCACCGGCGGCGGCATGCACCAGTTCGCAAACTTCGAGCGCTCTCAGGGCGGCAGCTCGATGACGGTGCGAGAGGGTTTCAAGCACTCGGTCAACCTGGTGTTCATCCGCCTGATGCGCGATCTGGTGCGCCACCGGATGTACGGCGGCGAATCGAATGCCGAGCGCATGTTGAAGGATTCGACCGACCTGGGCCGGCGCGAAATGCTCGCGCGCTTCGCCGACCGCGAAGGCTCGGCCTACCTCGTGCGCTTCTATCGCAAGTACCAGCGTCAGCCCGCCGCGGGCGCCGAGGCACTGCTGCTGCGCGGCGTGAGGCCGTCGGCGCCACGCCTGGCGAGCGTGCTGTTCACGATCGAGCCCGAGGCCGACGAGGCGCAGCTCGACGCGCTGCTGATACGGCAGACGGGCCGCGGCGCTGCCTCGCCGCGCGCACTGCGGGCGCTGCGCACCACCTACGCCGGCTTGTCGCTCGCGGATCGCGGCTATGTCGCGCGCGTGCATCCGCTCGAGCTCTGGCTGGTCGGCTACCTGCGGCGTCACCCTGGCGCGTCGCTGACCGAGGTGCTGGACGCCAGCACGCGCGAACGCCAGGAGGCCTACGCCTGGCTCTTCAAGACGCGCCACAAGGGCGCGCAGGACAGGCGCGTGCGCGAACTGATCGAGCTCGACGCCTTCGCGCAAATCCATCAATCCTGGCAGCGGCTGGGTTACCCGTTCGCATCACTCACGCCCTCCTACGCGAGCGCGATCGGCGCGTCTGGCGACCGGCCGGCCGCGTTGGCGGAGCTCATGGGCATCATCGTCAACGACGGTGTGCGCCTGCCGACGCAGCGGGTCGGCGCATTGCACTTCGCGCGCGACACGCCCTACGAGACCCGGCTCGAGCCGCGCAACGCGAGGGTCGAACGCGTGATGTCCGTCGAGGTGGCTGCGACGGTACGCGGCGCGCTCGTCGAAGTGGTGCACGGCGGCACCGCCGGGCGGCTCCAGGGTGCGCTCAAGGACGCGGACGGCCGCGTGATCGAGATCGGCGGCAAGACCGGCACCGGTGACCACCGCTTGCAACGCATCGGCCGCGGCGGGCGGGTGATCTCGGAGCGCAAGATCGACCGCTCGGCCACTTTCGTCTTCATGATCGGCGACCGCTACTTCGGCACCATCATGGCCTACGTGCACGAACCCTATGCGGCCCGCTATCGGTTCACGAGCGCATTGCCGACCCAGCTGCTGAAGTCGCTAGGGCCGCAACTCCAGCTCGTGCTACAGCGAGACGGGTGCGGGGGCGATGGATAGCTGCTGGGAGTCGCGAATCCGCCCAAGGATCGACGCCAGCTCGTTCGCCTCCGCACGAGTGAATTCGCGCGCCAGCCTGTAGAACTGCGCTTGGTAGCAGGGCAACATGACCGCCGCTGTGAGCGCGTGGACGTCGTCGCTCCGAGCCAGGTGGCGACTGCAAGAAGCAATGCTTCGATAGATGTCGAGTGCCTGAGCGACGCGGCCTGAAGGTTGCGCGTCGCAGTTCATGGGATGCAGTACCAGATGCCCACCGGGGCCTTTCTTGCTTGTCTTGCCGGTCATCGCCGCTCCTTCGGGGGCGCCTCGGATGGCGCCTGGCGACCACTCTATTCACTCCGTAGCGCAGTGGTGAGTAACAAATCCGTCGTGAACGCAGGGCGCCGCCTGAGAGCGCCGCGGATCGACCGCTCCAGGGGCAAGGACGACTGAATTCGCCCGTCATCGGGCCGGGCCGCTATGCTGGGCGGCATGACTTCCAAGACGCTGCTCGTGGTCTACCACACCATGACCGGCGGCACCGCGCAGATGGCGCAGGCCGCCGCCGAAGGCGCGCGCGGCGAACCCGATGTGCATGTGCGCCTGCTGCATGCGCCGCAGGCCCAGCCCGACGACGTGCTGGGCGCTGACGGCTATGTGTTCGCCACGCCCGAAAACCTCGCCGCAATGGCCGGGCTGATGAAGGACTTCTTCGACCGCTGCTACTACGCCGCGCTCGACCGCGTGAACGGCCGGCCCTACGCCACGCTGGTGTGCGCTGGCAGCGACGGCCAGAACGCCGCGCGGCAGATCGACCGCATCGCAACCGGCTGGCGCCTGCGCTCCGTTGCGCCGGCATTGATCGTGTGCACCCATGCGCAGACGCCCGAGGCCATCGCGCGGCCCAAGCAGATCAGCGCCGAGGACCTTGCGCAATGCCGCGAGCTGGGCGCCGCGCTGGCCGCGGGACTGGCGCTTGGCGTGTTCTGACGCCGGCCGGAAGTCTTCACTTCATCACCAGGCCGCCGTCGACGAACAGCACCTGTCCAGTCATGAAGCGGCTCCATTCGGAAGCGAGAAACRGCACCGGGCCGGCGACGTCCTCGGGTCGCGCGATCCGCCGCAGCGGCGTTGCGGCGATCAGCGACTCGCGGAATTCTTCCCGGGTCGCGCTGCTGGCCTGCGTCGGGTAGACCAGGCCGGGGGCGACGCAATTGACGCGGATGCCGAGCGGCCCCAGTTCGGCGGCCAGGTTGCGGCTGAAGCCGACCAGCGCCGACTTGGCGGTCGTGTAGTCGTGGTACGGGATCACCGGCCGTTCGACCAGGTCGCTGACGATGTTGACGATGCTGCCCTGGGTGCGTTGCCTGAAGTGCGGCAGCACCGCCCGGCAGACGTTGTAGGCGCTGCCGACGGCGCCTTCGAACTGCGCCTGGTAATCCGGCCACGCCATGTCGCCGAACAAGGTGCGGCGCTGCGGGTCGAAGGCGTACGGCCGGAAGGCGTTGTTGACCACCACATCGATGCGACCCGCTTCGTCCAGGGCCTGTTCCACCATGGCCTGCACGGCCGTGGCCGAATTGACGTCGGCCTTCACGGCCCAGGCGTCACCACCGGCCGCCTTGCAATGCGCGACCACCTCGGCGGCCGCGGCGTCGTTGCTCAGGTGGTTGACCACCACCGTCGCGCCTTCGCTCGCGAAGGCCTGCGCGATGGCGGCGCCGATGCCGCGGCTCGCACCGGTCACCAGCACCACCTTGCCCTCGAACTTCACGGTGTCCTCCTTCATTGCGCAGGCAGCAGTTCCGTGCTGACGACGTCCGAGATCTTGATGTCGCGCTCGATCAGGCCCAGCTTGCGATAGGCATCCGCGGCCTTCTGCAGCGACTCCAGGTCGAACGCGCCAAGACCGTTCTTCGCGGTGGTGGCCGACACGCTGGCGGCATTGCGCAAGCGAATGATCTCCAGGTTGGCGGCGCGGTCGGTCCCGTCGATGGCGTGTTTCATGGCCAGGCCGGCCGCCTCCTCGGGGTTGGCGATCATCCAGGCCGCGCTCTCGCGATAGGCCTTCAGGAACCGCTTGAGCAACGGCTTCTTCTGCTGGTAGACCTGTTCCCGGACCACGAACAGGTCGCTCGACACGTTCAGGTAGTTGCGCACCTCCATCACGTTGACGTCGCCCACCCCCTTGCGCTTGCCCACCAGCAAGCCGGTGTCGGTGGCAGCGGTCGCATCGACCTGGCCTTGCAGCAGCGGCGCGAAGTTCGACAGCCCGGTGACGACGATGGTGACATCGGATTCGGACAGGCCGGCCTGGTGCAGCAGCACCAGCAGGTTCTGCCGGGTGCCGCTGGACAGGCTGTAGACACCGATCTTCTTGCCCTTCAGGTCGGCCGGCCTGGTGATGTTGGCGGACTTGAGCGAGACCACGTTGAAGACGTTCTGCGGGTAGATGTCGTAGATCGCCCGCAGCTTCTCGCCCTTGTCGAGGGCCGAGAAGAACGCGCCAGGGTCGGTGAAGGCCACGTCCGCCTGGCCGGTGAGGATGTTGCGGATCGCGTCGCCCCCGCCGGCGCCGGACACGTAGGCCAGATCGATTCCATTGGCCTTGAAGATGCCCTTGTCGGGCTCGGCCAGCAGGTGCGTGATCTCGGTGATCGGCTTGCTCCAGCCGGCCACGGTGATCTTCTCCGGCGCGTCACCGGCGTTGGCCCCGCCGGTAGCGATCAGGGTGAATAGCGCGGCGGTTGCCAGCAGTGCGCGGCGGCGTGCGATCGGTGTGTTCAAGGTCGTGTTCCTCATGAGATTCGGGTGTAGGGCCGCAGCAGTCGCTTCTCGACTGCGAGCGTGATCTGGTAGAGCGCGAGGCCGAGCACGGCGATGACCACCAGCACCGCGAACATCAGCGGCGTGTCCATCATTCCCTGCGAGGCGATGATCAGCGCGCCGAGCCCCTGGCTGGCGCCGATGAACTCGCCGACCACCGCCCCGACCAGCGCGAGCACCACCGCGACCCGCAGGCCCGCCAGGATCCCGGGCAGGCCGGCAGGCAGCTTCAGGCGCAGCAGCGTCTGGCGCCGCGTGGCGCCCAGCATCCGGAACAGCTCCAGCCGTTGCGGGTCGACCTGCTGCAGGCTGGTCACGGTGTTTTCCATCAACGGGAAGAAGCAGATCAGCGCCGTGATCACCACCGTCGATGTCATGCCGAAGCCGAACCACACGATGAAGAGCGGCGCCAGCGCCAGCTTGGGGATGACCTGGCTGATCACGACATACGGCTTCAGCACGCGCTGCAGCAGCGCCGACTCGGCCATCGCCACGCCGCTGATGAAACCGATCAGGCAGCCGGCGAACAGCCCGAGCATCAGCTCGAGGGCGGTCGTTCGGATGTGGGGCCACAGGTAGCCGGTGGACAGGCCCATCCAGAGCGACTTCATCACCGCCGAAGGCGCCGGCAGGACCAGGGCCGGAATGCCGGAAGCGCGCGCCGCCAGCTCCCATCCCGCGAGCAACGCGAGCAGCAGCGCCCAGGAGCCGAGCTGTGTGCGTGGGGAGATCGACTTCATGCCGTCGCCAGGTCCATCGCATCGCGCACTTGCGCGCAATGCAGGTTGAAGGCCGCGCCGTACCGCATCGCCGGCGCGCGCGGCCGGCTCACCTCGACGCGGATGTCCCGGACGATCCGGCCGCGGTCCATCACCGCGACCCGGTCGCCCAGATACACCGCCTCGGCGATGTCGTGCGTCACGAACAGGACGGTGGTGCGGCGCAGGCGGCACATCTGCAGCAGGTCGTCCTGCAGTTCGCCGCGGGTGATCGCGTCCAGCGCGGCAAAAGGTTCGTCCAGCAAAAGCAGCGCCGGCTCCAGGATCAATGCGCGCGCCAGGGCCACGCGGCTCTGCTGGCCGCCCGACAGCTGCCGGGGGTAATGCTGCGCATGGGCCGACAGGCCCAGCAGCGCGAGCAACTGCTCGGCCTTGTCGATCTCCTGCGCGGTGGGCTTGTGTTGCAGCGACACCGGCAGCAGCACGTTGTCGATCACGCGATGCCACTCGAGCAGGGTCGGCGACTGGAACACGAAGCCGAGTTGCGGGCCGGGCGCGACCACCTCCTTGCCCTGCAACCGGATGCTGCCGGTGTGAGGATGCAGCAGGCCCGCGGCGAGCTTGAGCAGGGTCGTCTTGCCGCAGCCGCTGCGCCCGACCAGGCAATGGAACTCGCCTTGCGCGATGGTCCAGTCGACGCTGCGCACCACCGGCGGCCAGCCGGGGTAGGTGAAGCCCACCTTGTCGATGTCGAGGAAGCTCATGGCCCTAGTCCGCGTACGGCGCCAGCCTGTCGGCCGCAAGTTCCGCCGACTGCTCGATCTCGACCATCCGCACCAGGTCCAGCAGGTTGAACCGGCCGTCGTGATGCCAGCCCGCCTCCGGCGAGGTCATCGAGCCGATGGCCGTGATGCGGGTGACGCCGGCAGCGCCCAGCAACTCCGACAGCCGGAACAGTTCGGCCGGTGCGGCCGCCACGCCCGCGGTCTGCAGAAAGGGCGGGTGCGCGGCCACTTGCGCGATCACCTGTTCCAGCGAATCGACCGCGACGACCTGGATGCTGCGGTTCAGCGCCGTGGGGGCCAAGGCCCGCGCTTCATCGGCGTAAGCGACGCCCCAGGCCGCACCGGCTTCGCCGATCAGCTCGCAGACAGGCTCGCCGCCGCCCGACATCGACTGCAGCTCGATGGCTTGCCGCCATCCGGCGACCGCGGCCGACTCCTCCAGCGCCAGGGCCCGGCGCGGGAAGCGGTTGTGCAGGTTGGCGAGCTCGCTGGCGAGGTACTGGGCGAATTCGCGCGGCGACACCTTGCCGCCGCGCTCGACGTAGAAGACATGCGGCGAATAGCAGCCCTGCTGGTCGTAGCGCATCACGTCCCAGGCGGCCAGGCGAGCCGTCGCCGGCGCGCGCAGGGTGTCGAGGGCCGCGGCGCCGACCAGGCCGAAGCCCAGCTTGTGGCCGTACGCCAGGAAGCGCGTCGTGACCGGGAGGCGGCGGCGGATGTCGTCCAGCGCGTCGTTGCCGCCGTAGGCGAGCACCGTGTCGGCCTCGGCATAGAGGGCCGACGCCTGTTCCTTCTCGCCGCCTTTCCACCACACCACGGCCAGGCAGTCGGCCAGCGGCGGGTGGACCTCGGCCAGCAGCCGCGCGAACAGGCCTGCGAACAGCGGCTCCGCGCTCGGCAGCTTGCCGATGTTGCCGGCCTTCACCAGCAATCCGCAGACCAGGCTCCACAGCGGCAGGGCCGGCACGTTGCCGGCCCAGCTGTGAACCAGCAGATCCGGCCCGAACGCCTTGGCCGCGCCGCCCTTGGGTCGCGGCTGGAACTCGTCCAGCAGCTTGGGATTGGCGAAGTCTTCGGCGACGAAGCGATGCAGTTGCGGCGCGCGAAAGGTCTGGAGGAAAGCCGTGAGGCCCAGGCGGACCATTTCGGCGTCATAGCYGCTGACGATCGGCAGCAGCTGGTCGGCCTGCATGCGGCAGGGGTCGGCCGGGTCGAGCAGGCGGGCGATCGCGCGATCCACCACGGCCACGATCTGCGACACGGTCATCGTCTTCAGATGGAGGCGGCTGGCCTGCTTGACCCGCAAGGCGAGCGCGGTCATCTGTGGCGGACTCAGCACGGGCACCGCGACTTCGAGCCGCGTGGTGCCCGATTCGAAGACCAGAGGCTGCCACTGCACGTCCGCCGGCGCCAGGCCAGGCAGGTAACCGGCAACCGCGCGYAGTGTCTTCATGCCGCTGCCGCCCGGATGAATTCCTCCACCGCCAGCGAACAGCCCTTGGCCTCAGCGCCTTCGGCGCGGCCGAGCAGCAGGAACCCGCCGTCGGCGGCCAGGCCTACGTCCTCGGTCAGGATGGTGGTCACGGAATTGAAGTTGGCGAGATCGCAATGGACCAGGATTCCGCGCTCGCTGCGCGCGACCTCGCGGCCCGTGAGCGGGTCGACCAGGCGCGAGCG
Organism: Variovorax sp. P1_H12_2; assembly: GCF_056405335.1. Classification (NCBI taxonomy): domain Bacteria; kingdom Pseudomonadati; phylum Pseudomonadota; class Betaproteobacteria; order Burkholderiales; family Comamonadaceae; genus Variovorax; species Variovorax sp. P1_H12_2. Next base: position 3,442 of record NZ_JBFUCI010000029.1, on the reverse strand, counting down.
GATCCAGTGCGGCCCCGACTTCACCGACGGCACCGACGCATTGCCGGCGTCGTAGAACTGCGTGCTCAGCTCGGTCATGCCGTACATGTTGATGCACTGCGATCGTTCGATGCCGAGCCGCGCCGACAGCTCCGCATAGAAGGCGTCGAGCGGCAATTCGCGCGACTGTCCCTTGTAGCCGCCGGTGTCCAGGACCCGGCTGCCTGCCGGCAGGCGGAACGACAGGCCGCGCTGCTCGAGTTCGTCGATCAGATGCACGAAGCTGTAGCTGGCGCCGAGCAGCGCATAGGGCGAGCCGCGGCGTTCGGCGTCCGCCAGCGCATCGCACAGGCCGGCGATGTCCAGCCCCTGCGGGCTCACGAAGTAGCGACTCTCCTCGGTGCCGAATTCATTCAGCGCGAGCGCCAGGTAGTGGGCCAGCGAGGAATTGGCCAGCACGGTTTCGGTGGGGAACAGGATGCCCATGCGCATCCGGCCGCTGCCGCGCATGAACCGGTTCGAGAAGTTGCGGATCATCGACCGGTCGTAGACCGCCAGCGTCGGATGAAAGTGACGGCCCTTCACCTCGCTGCGGGTCGTGCCGCTGGTCATGAAGACCCGGTCCGTGGCGGCCGGCGGCTCGCACCGCAGGTCGAGTTCCTTGAAGGCGTCGATCGGCACCGCCGGGATGTCGCTCCAGCGCTTCACGTGGCGCAGGGTTGCGCCGCGCCGCTGGCAGAAGCGCCGGTACGCCGGGTTGTTGCCGTACTGGTGGGCGAACAGGCGCAACGCCAGCCGATCGAACGCGTCGTCGGTGCACCCGTCCTGCGCGATGAAGGCGAGCACGTCGGCGACCACATCGCCGGCCGCGGCTGTGGCCGCGGGTCGATCTGCAGGGGGCTGGTTCATAAGGAGACTTCTTCGTGACCGTGAAACGGATGCTCCGAAGGCCACTTCGAGCACGGCAGGATCCGCCGATGATCGAAGTGTTGGCTCTTCTTCCGCCGGCATTAACCGGTTCAAGTTCGCGGGTTTGAATCTCAGCACTGTCGTGTGCACCCCGGAGCGTTGGCGATATTACATGCATCCCGGAGGTGCTGCTGCGAAGCGTGTTCACCGGGATCGGATGAAGGGTCATCGGATGCCCGTGCACGTGCAGACCTCGACCAAGACACCACGGCCGGCATGGGCTTGCGCTCCGGCGCCTCGAAGCAGGAGACTGAGTCCCGCTCGAACGAAGGGATCCGCCATGGCCACTTCCGATGATCTTCAAGCCACCGTGGAAGCGCTGGTTCGCAGGGGCAAGGGAATTCTTGCCGCCGACGAGAGCGGTCCGACCATTGCCAAGCGCTTCAAGGCGATCGGCGTCGAGTCGACGCCGGAGAACCGGCGCGCCTACCGCAGCCTGCTGCTGTCGACGCCCGGCCTGGGCGAGTACGTCAGCGGCGTCATCCTGTACGAGGAGACCCTGGGCCAGAGCGCGGACGACGGCGAGCTGCTCGCGGCCCTGGCCGCGCGGCAAGGCATCGTGCCGGGCATCAAGGTCGACGCCGGCAAGGGCCCGCTGGCACTCGCGCCCGGCGACGAGATCACGCAGGGACTCGACGGACTCGCCCAGCGCCTCGAAGCCTACGTGACGCAGGGCGCGCGCTTTGCGAAATGGCGCGCCGTCTACAACGTCTCCGGCACGCTRCCGAGCCGGATGGCGATCGAGGCCAACGCCGAGGCGCTCGCGCGCTACGCGGCGATCTGCCAGTCGCAGGGGGTGGTGCCGATCGTCGAGCCGGAGGTCCTGATCGACGGCGACCACAGCCTGGCGCGCTGCGCGGAGGTCACGCAGGAGGTGCTGCACGAAGTGTTCGTGGCCTTGCATCGCTATCGCGTGGTGCTCGAGCATATCCTGCTGAAGCCCAGCATGGTGGTGCCTGGCAAGGCGCATGCGCGGCAGGCCGGTCCCGAGGAGGTGGCGGCGGAGACCCTCCGCGTGCTGCGGCGCGCGGTGCCGGCGGCGGTCCCGGGCATCAACTTCCTGTCGGGCGGGCAGTCGCCTGTCGAAGCGACCGCCAACCTGGATGCGCTCAATCGCCCGGGCCGGCAGCCCTGGCAGCTGAGCTTCTCCTACGGGCGCGCGCTGCAGGATCCGGCGCTGCAGGCGTGGCAGGGTCAACCTGCCCATGCGCGCGCGTGCCAGGACGCGCTGCTCAAGCGGGCACGGCTCAATGGCCTGGCCAGCGAGGGGAAGTACAGCGCGGGGATGGAAGGGGAAGGCGCCCACTAGCGTCGATGGGGCGCGGTCATGCGGCCCGTCTTGCACGGCACTGCTGCGGCGACAATCCGAGGCTCCTTGAAAATGAACGCATCCATGCCGCTCGAACCGAACCTTCCTCTCTCCCCTGCGGATCCTTCGCCCGCGTCGCTGGAGACGAAGCGCGCGGCCCAGAGCGAGGGCAAGGCCCGTCGCTTGCGCAACGAAGCCGAGAAGCTCGCAGCCTGCTGCCTGGTCGTTCGCGCGGCTTCTGCTGCAGCGGACCACGAAGCGTTCGCCGAGGTGAGCCGTGCCGCGTCGAAGGCGCTTCGCGCCAAGTTCGGCGCTGGATCGATCACGTCGGCGTTTGCGTGGTTGGCCGGCGATGCGGGGCGAGCCGCACTGGCAAGCGTTCTTGCCGGCGAGGTCGAGCTGACCGGGCCGCTGTCGGTTCAGCAGGTCGTCGAGGCCGCGGAGCTGGCGCAGAAGGCGGAGCTTCTGCGCGGGAAAAGCTGAGGCTTCGCGCTCACGAACCCTCGCTGCCGCGTGCCTTCTCCCYGGCCTCCAGCTGCCGGTAGAAGTAGGTGGTGGTGCAGAGCCCACCGTGCGGCAGCAGCGCATAGCCCGGAATCGCGCCGACGCGTTGCCAGCCGAGCCGCTCGTACAGGCGTTCGGCGGTGTCGCTGGCGGTGTCGAGCACCAGCAGCGACTTGCCGCAGTCGCGCCCCATCTGCTCGGCCGCGCCCATGAGCGCCTCGCCCCAGCCCTGGCGCCGCGCGCGGCGGTGCACCAGCATCTTCGACAGGTCGGCGCGGTGCGGCTGGTTGTCCGGCTGGGCCAGCACCAGCTGCACGGTGCCGACGATGCCCTCGGCATCCTCGGCCACCAGCAAGGCGCGTTCGCCCTCGGCGACCCCCTCGGCGACGCGGCACCAGAACGCCATCGCCTCGGGCAGCGGCAACGGATGCATGAAGCTCACCGAGGCGCCGCCCTCCACGCAATCGATCAGCAGTTCGGACAGGGCGCGCAGCTGCGCATCGGAGACCGTTTGAAGGCGGCGGATGTTGCGAACGGGAGCATTGGCGTCGGTCGTCATGTCATCTCCAAGCAGAGGGCAGGGTGGCGATCACGACGGCATAGCGCGTGAGGCTGCGCGTCGGGTTGTGATAGCTCACGGGACGGTCCAGCACTGTGATAGCTCACGGGACGGTCCAGCAC
>NZ_JBFUCI010000028.1:0-28147 GCF_056405335.1 Variovorax sp. P1_H12_2 | reverse complement strand
GAAGTACCGCCTGCACCCGGTCTCCAGCCGCACCGGCGCGGTCCGGCTCGAAGACCCGGTCCGCGAGGCCATGTGGCTGCAGTTGGGCAACAAGTCGATGCTGATGAGCCAGAAGCAGGGCCTGCGGCTGGCCGACGAATGCCAGGCGGCCAAGCAGGTCGAGGTGGCCGAGGACATGAAGAAGAACCCGCCCAAGAGCCTGTTCGACGGCGCCGACACGCCGCCGGCCACCAAGAAGCAGTAGTCATCCGTCAAGGCGCGGCTCCCGCTTCGACGCGGGAGCCGCCCGCCCTTTTGTGTATCCGGAGAAAAGAAGATGTTGCAAGCCTACGTTGAACATGTTGCCGAACGCGCCGCGCTCGGCATCCCGCCGCTGCCGCTGACCGCCAAGCAGACTGCCGAACTGATCGAGCTCATGAAGGCGCCGGTCGTGGCCGAGGCCGACTTCCTGCTCGACCTGCTGACGAACCGCGTACCGGCGGGCGTGGACGACGCCGCCAAGGTCAAGGCCAGCTACCTCGCAGCCGTGGCCCACGGCACCGAGAAGAGCCTGCTGCTCACGCGTGCCCGTGCGACCGAGCTGCTCGGCACCATGCTCGGCGGCTACAACATCGGACCGCTGGTCGATCTGCTGGACGACGCCGAAGTCGGCACCGTCGCGGCCGAAGGCCTGAAGAAGACCCTGCTGATGTTCGACCAGTTCCACGACGTCAAGGAGAAGGCCGACAAGGGCAATGCGAATGCCAAGTCGGTGCTGCAGAGCTGGGCCGATGCCGAATGGTTCACCAGCCGCCCCGAAGTGCCGCAAAGCATCACCGTCAGCATCTTCAAGGTCGCAGGCGAAATCAACACCGACGATCTGTCGCCCGCACCCGACGCGACCACGCGGCCCGACATTCCGATGCACGCACTCGCGATGCACAAGAACGCGCGCCCCGGCATCGTGCCGGAGGAAGACGGCAAGCGCGGCCCGGTCAAGTTCATCGAGGACCTGCGCGCCCRCGGCCATCTGGTGGCCTACGCCGGCGACGTCGTCGGCACGGGCTCGTCGCGCAAGAGCGCGACCAACTCGGTGCTCTGGTTCACCGGCGAAGACATCCCCTACGTGCCGAACAAGCGCTTCGGCGGCGTCTGCCTCGGCGGCAAGATTGCTCCGATCTTCTACAACACGATGGAAGACTCCGGCGCGCTGCCGATCGAACTCGACGTCAGCCAGATGAACATGGGCGACGTGGTCGAACTGCGTCCCTATGAGGGCAAGGCGCTCAAGGACGGCAAGGTGATTGCCGAGTTCTCCGTCAAGAGCGACGTGCTGTTCGACGAAGTGCGTGCCGGCGGCCGCATTCCGCTGATCATCGGCCGCGGCTTGACCTCCAAGGCGCGCGAAGCGCTGGGTCTGCCGGCCTCGACGCTGTTCCGCCTGCCGGTCAGCCCGGTCGACACCAAGAAGGGCTTCTCGCTGGCGCAGAAAATGGTGGGCCGCGCCTGCGGCCTGCCAGAGGGCCTGGGAGTGCGCCCCGGCACCTACTGCGAGCCGAAGATGACCTCGGTCGGCAGCCAGGACACCACCGGCCCGATGACCCGCGACGAACTCAAGGACCTGGCCTGCCTCGGCTTCAGCGCCGACCTGGTGATGCAGTCCTTCTGCCACACGGCGGCCTATCCGAAGAAGGTCGACGTCAAGATGCACCACGAGCTGCCGGATTTCATGGCCACGCGCGGCGGCGTTTCGCTGCGTCCGGGCGACGGCGTGATCCACAGCTGGCTCAATCGCCTGCTGACGCCCGACACGGTCGGCACCGGCGGCGACAGCCACACGCGCTTTCCGATCGGCATCAGCTTCCCGGCCGGCTCCGGCCTGGTGGCCTTCGCGGCCGCCACGGGCGTGATGCCGCTGGACATGCCCGAATCCGTGCTGGTGCGCTTCAAGGGCAAGATGCAGCCCGGCGTGACCCTGCGCGACCTGGTCAACGCGATTCCGCTCTATGCGATCAAGGCGGGCCAGCTGACGGTCGAGAAGAAGGGCAAGAAGAACATCTTCTCGGGCCGCATCCTCGAGATCGAGGGCCTGCCCGATCTGAAGGTCGAACAGGCTTTCGAGCTCAGCGATGCCTCGGCCGAACGCTCGGCCGCCGGCTGCACGGTGCACCTGAACAAGGAACCGATCATCGAGTACATCAACAGCAACATCACGCTGATGCGCTGGATGATCGCCGAGGGCTATGCCGACGCCCGCACGCTGGCCCGCCGCATCGCCGCCCAGGAAGCCTGGCTCAAGGACCCGCAGCTGCTCAAGGGCGATGCCGACGCCGACTACGCGGCCGTGATCGAGATCGACCTGGCCGACATCCACGAGCCGATCGTCGCCTGCCCGAACGACCCCGACGACGTGAAGACGCTGTCGGACGTGGCCGGCGCCACCATCGACGAAGTGTTCATCGGTTCGTGCATGACCAACATCGGTCACTTCCGCGCAGCCTCCAAGCTGCTCGAAGGCAAGCGCGACATCCCGGTCAAGCTGTGGATCGCGCCGCCGACCAAGATGGACGCCCAGCAGCTCACCGAGGAAGGCCATTACGGCGTCTTCGGCAATGCCGGTGCCCGCACCGAAATGCCGGGCTGCTCGCTGTGCATGGGCAACCAGGCACAGGTGCGCGAAGGCGCGACCGTGATGTCGACCAGCACGCGCAACTTCCCGAACCGCCTGGGCAAGAACTCCAACGTGTACCTCGGCAGCGCCGAACTGGCCGCGATCTGCTCGCGCCTGGGTCGCATTCCGACCAAGGCCGAGTACATGGCGAGCGTCGGCGTGCTCGACGCCGCCAGCGACCAGATCTACCAGTACCTGAACTTCGACAAGATCGACGACTACAAGGACGTCGCGGCCACGGTCGCCGCCTGATCCTCGGCCGTCCCAGCAAAAAGCCCCGCCTCGCGGGGCTTTTTTCATGGGGGACCCTCCGGGCGGCCGGCCGCTTCAGCGCTGCGCGAGAGCGGTCAGCGCCTTCGCCGTCTGCGCGTCCGCCGGGAAGAACGATTCGACCGCGAGTTCCTGCAAGGTGACGTCCACCGGGGTGCCGAAGATCGTGGTGGTGCTGATGAAGCTCAGCACGCCGTCCGGCGTCACGAGCTGGAAGGGCACGATCACATTGGAGAGTTCGACGCCGGCGACCGGCGTGTCATGGCTCACCTGCGGCGCCGGGTAGGCCGCCAGTTCGTCGTGCAGCGCCGCAAGCGCGGTATCGCCGGTGGCGGCGATCTGCTGCTGCAGCCGCTCCAGCAGGTGGCCGCGCCATTGCGCCAGGTTGGCGATCCGCGGTGCCAGGCCGTCCGGGTGCAGGCTGAGCCGGAGGACGTTGATCGGCCTCTCGAGCAGGTGCGGGGCCGCACCGGTCATCAGCATCGGCACCAGCGCGTTGTGCGCCACCAGGTTCCAGTGGCGATCGACCGCCAGCGCAGGGAAGGGCTCATGGCCCTTGAGCACCAGGTCGACCGCCCGCCGCGCCGCCGCCAGGGCCGGGTCGTCGAGCGAGCGTTGCCGGTACATCGGCGCGTAGCCCGCGGCCACCAGCAGCGCATTGCGCTCGCGCAGCGGCACTTCCAGCCGCTCGGCCAGCCGCAGCACCATCTCGCGACTGGGCTCGGCGCGGCCGGTCTCGACGTAGCTCAGGTGGCGGGTCGACACCTGGGCCTCGTGGGCCAGGTCGAGCTGGCTCAGGCGCCGGTGCTGGCGCCAGTGGCGCAGATGGGCGCCGAACGGGTCGGCCGCGGTCGGGGGGGTGCTCGATGTGTGCATGGACCACATCCTAGTGAACCGGCGCGCCACGGCCCATGACCTCCCAGGTCATCGACCCGGCGCCGCGCCGTGGGAATGATGGGCTCCAACGCGACAGGAAGGGCCTGCCGCGCCGAACCCAAGGAGTCCGTCATGTCCGTCTTCGCTTCCCGCCGTTTCCTGCCCCGCCTGATGTGGGCCGATGCCGCCTCGTGCGCCGCCACCGGGGCGCTGCAACTGGTCTTTGCCGGCGCCCTGGCCCGCCTGACCGGACTGCCGGTGCCGCTGCTGCTGGCCACCGGCGTCTTCCTCCTGGCCTATGCCTGCGCCGCAGCCTGGATGGCGAGCCGCGCGCTGCCGCCACGCCGGCTGATCGGGTGGGTGGTGGCCGGCAACTTCGGCTGGGCGGCCGCCTGCATCGCCCTGCTGGCCGCCGGCGGCACCTCGATCAGCGCGTGGGGCTGGGCCTGGGTCCTGGCCCAGGCGGTCACCGTGGTGGTGCTCGCCGAACTGCAGTGGATGGGCCTGCGGCACAGCCGCGCCAGCGGCGCGCGCGCCGTCGCCGCCTGAACCGAAGCGCGCCGGCGGGCTTCCCGCCTGCTGCCGGAGTCACCGAACCCTGCTATCTTTGAGGAGCTTCCACGAACAAGGAGTTTCTTCATGGCCAAAGTACCGGCGCACGCCTTCGCCTCCACGCTCAAGACCTTCAAGACCGCGTCGGGAAAGGCCGGCAAGTACTGGTCCCTCAAGGAGCTCGCGAAGCAATACCCCAACGTCGACAAGCTGCCGGTCTCGATCCGCATCGTGCTCGAATCCGTGCTTCGCAACTGCGACGGCCAGAAGGTCACGGCCGAGCACGTCGAGCAGCTCGCCAACTGGTCGCCCAACGCGGAGCGCACCGACGAAGTGCCCTTCGTCGTGACGCGGGTGGTGCTGCAGGACTTCACCGGCGTGCCGCTGCTGGCCGACCTGGCCGCGATGCGCAGCGTGGCGCAGTCGCTGGGCAAGTCGCCCAAGACCATCGAGCCGCTGGTGCCGGTCGACCTGGTGGTCGACCACTCGGTGATGGTCGACTACTACGGCACGCCGAAGGCGCTCGACCTCAACATGAAGCTCGAGTTCCAGCGCAACAACGAGCGCTACCAGTTCATGAAATGGGGCATGCAGGCCTTCGACACTTTCGGCGTCGTGCCGCCCGGCTTCGGCATCGTGCACCAGGTCAATCTCGAGTACTTTGCGCGCGGCGTCTACAAGAGCCCGCACGACAAGGCCGATCCGCCGACCTACTACCCCGACTCGCTGGTCGGAACCGACAGCCACACGACCATGATCAACGGCATTGGCGTGGTCGGCTGGGGCGTGGGCGGGATCGAGGCCGAGGCCGCGATGCTGGGCCAGCCGGTTTACATGCTGACCCCCGACGTGGTCGGCTTCGAGCTCAGCGGCCAGCTGCGCGAGGGCGTCACCGCCACCGACCTGGTGCTGTACGTCACGGCGATCCTGCGCGGCGAGAAGGTGGTCGGCAAGTTCGTCGAGTTCTTCGGCCCCGGCGCCGCCTCGATCGCGGTGCCCGACCGCGCCACCATCGGCAACATGGCGCCCGAGTACGGCGCCACCATGGGCTTCTTCCCGGTCGACGAGATGACCGTGGCCTACTTCAAGGGCACCGGCCGCACCGACGCCGAGGTCGAGCGCTTCGAGGCCTACTACAAGGCCCAGGGGCTGTTCGGCATGCCGGCGCCCGGCGAACTCGAATACACCAAGATCGTCAAGCTCGACCTCGGCACCGTGTCGCCGAGCCTGGCCGGCCCGAAGCGGCCGCAGGACCGCATCGACCTGGGGCACCTGGCGACCAAGTTTTCCGAGCTCTACAGCAAGCCGAACGAGGCCAACGGCTTCAACCAGCCGGCCGATACGCTGAAGCTGCGCTATCCGCTGACGCACGAGGGCAGCAAGGGCGAAAAGGAAGCAGCAGCGCCGCCGCCRGGTGCGCCGCGCGACGTGGTCGAGATGATCGCCAACCGCTCGACCAAGGCCGCGGCCCATGTGGGTGCGACCGCGCCGCCCGCGCCCAAGGGCCAGGTGTCGATCGGCAACGGCGACGTGCTGATCGCCGCCATCACCTCGTGCACCAACACCTCGAACCCGAGCGTGATGCTGGCCGCGGGCCTGCTGGCCAAAAAGGCGGTGGAGGCGGGGCTCACCGTCAAGCCGCACGTCAAGACCTCGCTGGCCCCCGGGTCCCGCATCGTGACCGAGTACCTCGAGAAGGCCGGCCTGCTGCCCTACCTCGAGAAGCTCGGCTTCTACCTGGCCGGCTACGGCTGCACCACCTGCATCGGCAACGCCGGCGACCTCACGCCCGAGATCAACGAAGTCATCACGAAGAACAATCTGATCGGTGCCGCGGTGCTGTCGGGCAACCGCAATTTCGAAGCCCGCATCCATCCGAACCTGAAGGCCAACTTCCTGGCCTCGCCGCCGCTGGTGGTGGCCTTCGCGATCGCCGGCAACGTGATGGTTGACCTCATGACCCAGCCGGTGGGCAAGGGCAAGAAGGGGCGGGACGTCTACCTCGGCGACATCTGGCCCAGCCCGAAGGAGATCGACGACAACCTGCGCTTCGCGATGAACGCCAAGACCTTCCGGAAGAACTACGAGCAGATCAAGGACAACCCGGGCAAGCTCTGGAGCAGCATCAAGGGCACCAAGGGGCAGGTCTACGACTGGCCCAAGTCGACCTACATCGCCGAGCCGCCGTTCTTCGAGGGCTTCAAGATGGAGCCGCATGCGAGCGACGCCGGCTTCACCGGCGCGCGCATCATGGCGCTGTTCGGGGACTCGATCACCACCGACCACATTTCTCCGGCCGGCTCGATCAAGGAAAGCTCGCCGGCGGGTATCTGGCTCAAGGCGCACGGCGTGTCGAAGGCCGACTTCAACAGCTACGGCTCGCGCCGCGGCAACCATGACGTGATGATGCGCGGCACCTTCGCCAACGTGCGCATCAAGAACCTCATGATCCCGGCCGATGCGGACGGTTCGCGCGAGGAGGGCGGGCTCACGCTGTTCCAGCCGGGCAACGAGAAGATGTTCATCTACGACGCTGCGATGAAGTACATCGAGCAGGGCGTGCCGACCGTGATCTTCGGCGGCGAGGAGTACGGCACCGGCTCCTCGCGCGACTGGGCCGCCAAGGGCACGCAACTGCTCGGCATCAAGGCGGTGGTGGCGCGCAGCTTCGAGCGCATCCACCGCGCCAACCTGGTCGGCATGGGCGTGCTGCCGCTGCAGTTCCGCGGTGCCGATTCCTGGGAAAGTCTCGGCCTCACCGGCAACGAGAAGATCGATGTCGTCGTCGGCGGCGAGTTGAAGCCGCAGATGGACGTCAAGATCGTGGTCCACCGCCCGGACGGCACGCACCAGGAGGTCACCGTGCGCCTGCGCATCGACACGCCGATCGAGGTCGACTACTACAAGCACGGCGGCATCCTGCCCTTCGTGCTGCGCCAGCTGCTGGCGGCCTGACCGGAAGCTGACTCGGCGCGGACGCTCGTCCGGGCCGCGCCACCCTGAAGGGATTCTTGCGCCAGATCGCCCCAAACCCCGGAGTTTTCGAGAATAATTCTCTTTTGCATTCTCTGGACTCCGCGGGTGACCACAATGAACGGCGCGGCCTCGGCCGCCATCAGCCTCGATCAGCTTCCCCAGCACCAATGGGCCACCGTACTCGACGTCCTGCGGCCCGAGGAGGCCGAGGGCAGGGAACTGGTGCTGCGTCTGACCGAAATCGGCTTCGTGCCGGGTGAGGCCGTGCGCATCGTCGCCACCGGCGTGCCCGGGCGGGAGCCGCTCGCCGTGCGGCTGGGCAACACCACTTTCGCGTTGCGCCGCCACGAGGCGTCGCTGATCCGCGTGACGCCGGGAGCGGCCGGCCATGGTTGAAGCGACCCTGAACTTCCAGCCCGGCGCCGCCCGCTCGAGCAGCCCGCCCGAGCGCATCGCGCTGCTGGGCAATCCCAACTGCGGCAAGACCGCGCTGTTCAACCTGCTCACGGGCAGCCGCCAGAAGGTGGCCAACTACGCGGGCGTGACCGTCGAGCGCAAGGAAGGCACCTTGCGCACCGCCGCCGGCCGGCGCGTCTTCGTGCTCGACCTGCCGGGCGCCTACAGCCTCAATGCGCTGTCGGCCGACGAAGYCGTCACGCGCGACGTGGTCACCGGCCAGAGCCAAGAGGCGCTGCCCGACCTGCTGGTGTGCGTCACCGACGCCACCAACCTGCGCCTCAACCTGCGGCTGGTGCTCGAGGCCAAGCGCCTGGGGCTGCCGATCGTGGTGGCGCTCAACATGACCGACATGGCGAAAAAGCAGGGCATCGCGGTCGATGCGGCCGTGCTGTCGCGTGAGCTCGGCCTGCCGGTGATCGAGACCGTCGGCGTGCACAGCGGCGGCGCCCAGGGCCTGCTGGAGGCGCTCGACGCGCCGGTGGCCGCCGCGGGCCCGCTGCAGCAATGGCAGGCGCCCGGGCTCGACGAAGTGCTCGACACCCAGCGCGAGGTGCGCCGCGTCCTCGGCCTGGCGGTGCGCGAGCCGGCCGGCAGCCTGGCCACCAGCGATCGCATCGACCGCATCGTGATGCATCCGGTGTGGGGCATGGTGGTGCTCGCGGTCGCGATGTTCCTGATGTTCCAGGCCGTGTTCAGCTGGGCCGAGGTGCCGATGAACGCGATCAAGGACGCCACCGCGGCGTTCGGCGAACTCGTCAAGCACTACCTCCCCGCGGGGATGCTGCAGAGCCTGCTGGTCGACGGCATCATCGCGGGCGTCGGCGGCGTGGTCGTCTTCCTGCCGCAGATCCTGATCCTGTTCCTGTTCATCCTCGCGCTCGAGGATTCAGGCTACCTGCCGCGCGCGGCCTTCCTGCTCGACCGCGTGATGGGCACGGTGGGGCTCTCGGGCCGCTCCTTCATCCCGCTGCTGTCGAGCTTCGCCTGCGCGATTCCGGGCGTGATGGCCACCCGGACCATCAGCAACTGGCGCGATCGCATCACGACCATCATGATCGCGCCGCTCATGACCTGTTCGGCGCGGCTGCCGGTCTATGCGCTCCTGATCGCGGCCTTCATTCCGGCACGCACCGTGGGCGGAGTGTTCAACCTGCAGGGCGTGGTGCTGTTCGCGCTGTACGTCTTCGGCATCGTCTCGGCAATGGCCGTGGCCTGGGTCATGAAGCGCTTTCGCGACTCGAAGCGGCAGTCGCCGTTGCTGATGGAGCTGCCGGCCTACCGCTGGCCCAACCTGCGCAACCTGCTGCTCGGCCTTTACGAGCGGGCCTGGATCTTCATCCAGCGCGTCGGCACGATCATCCTCACGCTGACGATCCTGCTGTGGTTCCTCTCGACCTTCCCGTCGCCGCCCGAAGGCGCGACCGGCCCGGCGATCCAGTACAGCCTGGCCGGCATGATCGGCCGTGGGCTGGAACACATCTTCGCGCCCATCGGCTTCAACTGGCAGATCTCGATCGCGCTGGTTCCCGGGATGGCGGCGCGCGAGGTGGCCGTGGGTGCGCTCGGGACGGTGTATGYGCTGTCGGCGACCGGCGATGACGTGGCGGGTCAACTCGAGCCGCTGATTGCCGGCAGCTGGTCGCTCGCCACGGCGCTGTCGCTCCTGGTCTGGTACGTCTTCGCACCCCAATGCATATCGACCTTGGCCGCCGTCAAACGCGAGACCGGCTCGTGGCGTTATGTTTGGATCATGGCTGGCTATTTGTTCGCGCTCGCCTACATTGCGTGCTGGATCACCTACCGGGTGGCCCTGGCGCTCACAGGAGGATGAATGATGCTCTCCCCCAGGTTGGCCCACTTCGTGTGGCCGCCCACCCCCTCTCCGGGGGCCACACCGGCGGCCCGGCAAAGCCGGTTCCGCGGTGTTCCCGGGCTTGGAACCTCTGGTTTCATCGGCCATGGTCGCGCGTGCAGCGCGGTGGAGGTGTGACATGAAGCAAGAATTCCTCGTCGGACTGATCGTCGCGCTGGCCGCGCTCTATGCAGTCTGGCGCTGGATGCCCGGGAGCTGGCGCCGTGCGGCGGCCGGCCGGGTGGCCGCCGGTTCGCATCGCGCCGGCCTGGTCGACGCCAAGCGTGCCGAGCGCCTGGCCGCCTCGTTGGGCAAGGCCTCCGGCTGCGGTTCCTGCGACAGCTGCGGCAGCTGCAGCACCGCGGCGAAGCCGGATGCGGCCGGCAAGACCGCTCCCGCGCGCTCGCACTGAGTGCGCGCAATGTCGGCTCACATCCTGATTGCAGGCGGCGGCATCGCGGGCCTGGCGAGCGCGCTGGCGCTGGCCCGGCGTTGCCATCGGGTCGACCTGCTCGAGCAGGCGGTCGCCTTCGGCGAGGTGGGCGCCGGCATTCAACTGGGCCCCAATGTCACGCGCCGGCTGCAAGCGCTCGGTGTCTGGGAGGCGCTGGTGCGGGTCGCCGCGCGGCCTGAGGCGCTGGTGGTGCGCAGCGCCACCGACGACCGGGAAATCGCCCGCCTGCCGCTCGGCAATGCGATGCTGCACAACTATGCCGCTCCCTACTTCTGCGTCCACCGCGCCGACCTGCACGCACTGCTGCTGGCGGCGGCTCGCGGCACCGGCGCCGTGACCCTGACGACCGCCGCGCGCGTGACCGAGGTGGTGGTGCGCGACCAGGCGGTCTGTGTGTCCAGCACGGACGATCGCGTCTGGGAGGGCGACGCGCTGATCGGGGCCGACGGCCTCTGGAGCACGGTGCGCCCGCGCTTGCTGGCGGACTGCCCGCCGCCGCGCGCGACCGGCCACACGGCCTGGCGCGCACTGGTCGACCAGTCCGCCCTGCCGGCGTCGCTGCGCAGCACGCAGGTCACGGTCTGGCTCGGGCCGCGGCTGCACGCGGTGGCCTATCCGGTGCGCCGCGGCGAGGCGCTCAACGTGGTGGTGCTGGCCGAGGCGGCGCCGGCCGGCGATGCGCGCGACTGGGACCAATCCTCCAGCCTGGCCGCCTTGCAGGCGGCGACCGGTCGCACCAGCGCGGGCCTGCAAGCACTGCTGGAGGCCGTGCCCACCTGGCGTGCCTGGACGCTCAACGACCGGCCGCCGCTGACCGACCCGCTGCAGATGGCGAGCGAGCGCATGGCGTTGGTTGGCGACGCGGCGCACCCGATGCTGCCGTACCTCGCGCAGGGGGCGGGCATGGCGATCGAGGATGCAGTGGCGCTGGCCGAGGCACTCGATGGCGGCGATGCGGCGTCGGTGCCGGCGGCATTCGCGCGTTATGCCGCGCAGCGCTGGCAGCGCAATGCCCAGGTGCAGGCGCGAGCCCGGCGCAACGGGGAGATCTTCCATGCCACCGGGCTGGTGCGGGCGGGCCGCGATGCGGCCTTGCGGCTGCTCGGTCCCCGGCTGCTCGACGTCCCCTGGCTGTATGAACACTAGGCTCGCCCCCAGGTTGGGCTCACTTCGTGTAGCCCGCCCACCCCCTACCGGGGGCAACACCAGCGGCCCGGCGAAGCCGGTTCCGCGGTGTTTCACCGACGGGCCTGGCTGCGCCGGCCGGGCACAGGCGCTGTGCTCGTTCTTCGGCTGCGCGTAGCGCGCCTGCTGGTGGGCAGCCGCGGAACCGGCTTCGCCGGGCCGCTGGCTGCGCCCCCGGTAGGGGGTGGGCGCCCGGACACGAAGTGCCGGGCAACCTGGGGGCGAGCAACTACAGTTTGAAGGTCTGGAGGTGGTCGACGCGCTTGGCGAGGCCGACCGGCCCCAGGTAGTGCGTCAGTCGGCCGGCATGCACCTCGACCAGCGAGGCTTCGAGCTCGGCGAGCATGCCATCCCTGACCGCGGCATAGGCGGTGGGCAGATCGTCGTGGGACTGCGCGTAGGCGTCGGCAACCAGATGGGCGGCGGCCGGCGCACCGCAGGCCACGCACTCCGCGATCGCGGTGGCGCTGGGTTCGGCGCCGCGTGCCAGCAGCAGCTCGACCAGTTCGGGCGAGACCGCGCTGTCGATGTAGTCGAGCGCATCGCGTGCCACCGGCGCGCCGGCACGCACCAGTGCTTGCGCGGCCGCGTGGGCGCCGTGGCTCAGCGCGAGGTCGGTGGCGATCGCGCTGCCGTGCAGCGGACCGTCGAGCGCCACCTCGGCCGCCGCCAGCCGGTCGACCAGCTCGGCGTCGTCGGTGGCGATCGCGTGACGCAGGGCGATGCGTGCCAGCGGCGCGTCCTGGCCCAGCGTGCCGGCGGCGAGCGGCGAGCGCCAATCGACCATCGCGCGGCGATAGAAGGCGATCAGCCGGTCCATCAGCTCGATCGACAGCTCGTGCTCCTGATGCCGCTGGTCGAGGTATTCGAGCAGCGACTGCCCCGTGAAGTAGTCGCCCGCCGGCGCCAGCGGATCTTCGTCGAGATGAAGCGCCTCGAAGGCGGCGCACAGGTCGGGCGCGACGGTCGTCATGCCGTCCTCGTGCATCTCGTGCGACCAGACGGCCGGCAAGCCTTGCTTCCACGCCAGCACGTGGCCGTAGTCGGGGCCGGGCTCGACCACGGCGTAGATCCGGTCGAAGTCCTCGAACCCGCCGAAGGGCAGCAGGGTCAGCTTGCCGTCCCACGGCTCGCCGCCGTGGTCGACCGCCTGTCGTGCGCCTTCGAGCTCGTGATCGATCCAGCCCTGCAGGTCGCGCGGGCCATCGCCGCCGTTCCAGAACAGCTCGCTCCAGGCCACCGATTCCTCGTTGCCGTTCATGTGCAGATGGAGGTCGTAGTCGATCCGGCCTCCCGCGGTCAAGCGCCACAGCGCAAGCAGCTCGGGCGGCAGCGGCCCCGCGCACAGGGCCTGCAGCGAGGCGATCTGCGCCTCAGCCATCGGCGGCTGCGCGTCGAAGATCACGCGCCGCGCGAACAGCGCGATGCCATGGGCGCGCAGCAGCGCGAGTTCCTCATCCCCGAAGAAATCGTTGTCCATCCTCGTCTCCTCTTTGTCGTGATTCGAAGCGGGCCAACGCGGCGCAGCCTAGAGATCGGTTCTGAGCTTCCAGATTTCCGGGAACAGCACCACGTCCAGCATCTTGCGCAGATAGCTTACGCCGCCGGTGCCGCCGGTGCCACGCTTGAAGCCGATCACGCGCTCGACCGTGGTCACGTGGCGGAAGCGCCAGAGGCGGAAAGCGTCCTCGAGATCGGTGAGCTCCTCGCCGAGCTGGTAGAGATCCCAGTGCTTCTTGGGCTCGCGGTAGGCCACCAGCCAGGCCTGCTCGACGATGTCGCTGGACGCGTAGGGCTTCGTCCAGTCGCGTTCCAGGTGATCGGCCGGCACCTCGAGGCCGCGGCGCGCCAGCAGGCGCAGCGCCTCGTCGTAGAGCGATGGCGCGCGCCAAGCCGCCTCGACTTCGGCCAGCAGATCGGGCCGGTGCGAGTGCGGCTTGAGCATGGCGGCGTTCTTGTTGCCCAGCGCAAATTCGATGCAGCGGTACTGCCAGCTCTGGAAGCCGCTCGAGTTGCCGAGGTAGGGGCGCATCGCGCTGTATTCGGGCGGCGTCATGGTGGCCAGCACGTCCCAGGCGTGCACCAGCTGCTCCATGATGCGCGAGACCCGCGCCAGCATCTTGAAGGCGCTCGACAGGTCATCCTGCGAGATGCTGCGGATCGCGGCCCGCAGTTCGTGCAGCATCAGCTTCATCCAGAGTTCGCTGGTCTGGTGCTGCACGATGAAGAGCATTTCATCGTGCGCCGGCGAGCGCGGATGCTGCGCGTTCAGGACCTGGTCGAGACTCAGGTAGTCGCTGTAGCTCATCGAAGCGCTGAAGTCGAGCTTTGCCTTTTYTTCGTGGACGATCTGTTCCGTACTCATCAATGTTCCTCAGGTGACCGCGAGCTTCTGGTTGAACTCGGGTCGTTTCCACTCTTCTCGGTCGAGCACTTGAACCAGATGCTCGACCGCGTTCCATACATCCTCGAAACCGAGGTACAGCGGCGTGAAGCCGAAGCGCAGGATGTCGGGGGTCTGCGCGTCGCCGGCGCGGAAGTCGCCGATCACGCCGCGGGCGATCAGGGCCTGCACGATCGCGTAGGCGCCCGGGCCGCCGTCGCTCAGGGCCAGGCACACCTGGGAGCCGCGCCGCGCATGGTCGCGCGGCGTCACCAGCGTGAAGCGCCCGGCGCAGCGTTGCTCGACCAGCGCGATGAAGGCGTCGGTCAGCGCCAGCGACTTGCTGCGCAGTGCCGCCATCGGGCCTTGCCCGCCGTCGAAGGCCTCGGCGGCGAGCACGCTGTCGATCCCGCATTCGAGGCCGGCCAGCGCGATGATCGGCTGGGTGCCGCACAGGTAGCGCGCGACGCCCGGCGCCGGTCGGTAGTGCGGCGTGAATTCGAAAGGCGCCGCGTGCCCCCACCAGCCGGAGAGCGGCTGCGCGAACTGGCCGGCGTGGCGCGTGTGCACCCAGACGAAGGCCGGCGCGCCGGGGCCGCCGTTGAGGTACTTGTAGCCGCAGCCGATCGCGAAGTCGGCCTCGCTGTCGTTGAGCGCCACCGGCACCGCGCCGGCGCTGTGCGCGAGGTCCCAGACCGTGAGCGCGCCGGCCGCGTGGGCCGCGGCGGTGAGCGCCTTCATGTCGTGCATCGCGCCGGTGCGGTAGTTGACGTGCGTCAGCATCAGCACCGCGACCTCCTGGTCGAGCGCCGCAGGCAGTTCGTCGGCGTCGATCAGCTTGAGCGTGAAGCCGCGCTCGCGGCAGATCGACTCGGCGATGTAGAGGTCGGTCGGGAAATTGCTGCGTTCGCTCAGCACGACCCGGCGCTTGCGGTCGGCAGGCGAGGCCAGCAGCACCTGGGTCAGCGCCGCGAACAGCACCTTGTAGAGGTTGATCGAGGTGCTGTCGGTGCAGACGACCTCGCCGGGGGCTGCACCGATCAGGCGCGCGACCTTGTCGCCAAGGCGCTGCGGCAGGTCGAACCAGCCGGCGTTGTTCCAGGAGCGGATCAGGCCCTCGCCCCATTCCTTCGCGACCACCTCGGCGATGCGCGCGGGTGCGCTCTTGGGCAGCACGCCCAGCGAGTTGCCGTCGAGGTAGATCACGCCTTCGGGCAGCAGGAATCGCTCGCGCAGCGGCGCCAGGGGGTCTTGCGCATCGAGGCGCCGGCAATCGTCGTGTGTCATGGGGTTCCAGGTTGAAGTTCGCGCAGCACCGCGCGCACCGGGGAGGCATCGGCGCTCACCAGCTTGAGCGGCAGGGCGATCAGTTCGTAGTCGCCCTCGGGCACCTCGTCGAGCACGAGGTTCTCGAGCACGCGCAGGCCGAGCCGGCGAATGACCTGGTGGCTGTCGAGCGTCTTGCTGTCGGCCGGGTCGATGCTGGCGGTGTCGATGCCCACGAGCTTCACGCCGAGTGCCGCGAGGCGTTCGATGGTGGCGGGCGCGTAGGCGGCGAGATCGCCGTCCCAGCGCTCGACCGGCGCGCGCTGGTAGGTGCGCACCAGCACCCGCGGCGGCAGGGCATCGACGGCGTGCGCGATGTGCTCCCATTCGATCAGCGGCCCGCGCGCGATCGCATGGATCACGCGGCAGGGGCCCAGAAAGGGGGCGAGATCGACGTCGCCGATGGTGGCGCCGGTCGGGTCGTAGTGCAGCGGCGCGTCGGCATGCGCGCCCACGTGCGGCGACAGCGTGATCTCGCTGACGTTGACCGGACAGCCGGGGCCGAGGGTCGCGGCCCAGCGCTGCCGGTACGGTGTGTCGCCGGGAAACACCGGCGCGCCGTCATGCACCGGCGGCGAGATATCCCAGATTCGTGAAGTCATGGCGCAAAGTTAGCGCCACGCGGGAGTCCGTGGTGTCGGTTATTTCCAACAGAATGGAAACAGCACTTCGACCTGTCAGGCTTTCCCCAGGAGCAGGAATTCCATCAGGGCCTTCTGCACATGCATCCGGTTCTCGGCCTCGTCCCAGACCACCGATTGCGGGCCGTCGATCACGTCGGCCTCGACTTCCTCGCCGCGGTGCGCGGGCAGGCAGTGCATGAAGAGGGCGTCAGGCTGGGCCGCGCGCATCATCTCGGAGTCGACGCACCAGTCGGCGAAGGCGGCGCGGCGGGCGTCGTTCTCGGCCTCGTAGCCCATGCTGGTCCAGACGTCGGTGGTCACGAGGTCGGCGCCGCGGCAGGCTTCCATCGGGTCCTTGAAGACCTGGTAGCTGGCGTTCGAGCGCAGCCCCGCGATCGACTGGTCGACCTCGTAGCCGCTGGGCGTGCTKACATGCACCTTGAAGCCGAGGATCTCGCTGGCCTGCAGCCAGGTGTTGGCCATGTTGTTGCCGTCGCCGACCCAGGCGACCGTCTTGCCGGCGATCGAGCCGCGGTGCTCGATGAAGGTGAAGATGTCGGCCAGGATCTGGCAGGGGTGGAATTCGTTGGTCAGGCCGTTGATGACCGGCACYCGCGAGTGGGCCGCGAAGGCCTCGATCTTGGTTTGCTCGTAGGTGCGGATCATCACCAGGTCGACCATCCGGCTGATGACCTTGGCGCTGTCCTCGATCGGCTCGGCGCGGCCGAGTTGGCTGTCGCCGGTGGTCAGGTGCACCACGCTGCCGCCGAGCTGGTACATGCCGGCCTCGAAGCTCACGCGGGTGCGGGTCGAGGCCTTCTCGAAGATCATCGCCAGCGTGCGGTCGACCAGCGGCTGGTGCTTCTCGTAGGCCTTGAATTTCTTCTTGATCAGCGCCGCCCGCGCGAACAGGTGCGCGTAGTCATCGGCCGTGAAGTCGGAGAACTGCAGGTAGTGCCGGAGGGCAAGTCGATCGGTCATGGTTGAGGCTCCGCGAGAAAGGCCTTCACGATCGGCGCCAGGATGGCGACGATCTCGTCGGCTTCGGCGATGCTGAGAATCAACGGCGGCACCAGGCGGATCACGCTGTCGGCGGTCACGCTCAGCAACAGGCCGGCGTCGCAGGCGCGGCCCAGGATCACGCCGCAGGGACGGTCGAGCTCGATGCCGAGCATCAGGCCCTGGCCGCGGATCTCCTTGACGCCCGCGAGGCCGCCGAGTTCGCGCTCGAGCGCCGCCTTCAGGTGGGCGCCGACGTTCGCCGCGTTGTCGAGCAGCTTCTGCTCTTCCATGATGCGGATCGTCTCGATGCCGGCGCGCATCGCCAGCGGATTGCCGCCGAAGGTCGTGCCGTGGTTGCCCGGGCCGAAGATGTGGGCGGCGCGCGGGCCGGCGACCACGGCGCCGACCGGCACGCCCGAGCCCAGCCCCTTGGCCAGCGGCATAACGTCCGGCAGGATTCCGGCCCATTGGTGGGCGAACCACTTGCCGGTGCGGCCCATGCCGCACTGGACTTCATCGATCATCATGAGCCAGTCGCGCTCGTCGCAAAGCTGGCGGACCTGCCGCAGGTATTCCCAGCGCATCGGGTTGATGCCGCCTTCGCCCTGGATGGTCTCGAAGAACACGGCGACCACGTTGGGGTTGCCTTCGGTGGCTTTCCTGAGCGCGTCGATGTCGTTCAGCGGCACCCGGATGAAGCCCTCGACCAGCGGGCCGAAGCCCTGCTGGACCTTGGGGTTGCCGGTGGCCGACAGGGTGGCAATGCTGCGGCCGTGGAAAGCGGCCTCGTAGACCACGATCTCGGGCCGTTCGATGCCCTTGTCATGGCCGAACTTGCGCGCCAGCTTGAGCGCCGCCTCGTTGGCCTCCAGGCCGGTGGAGCAGAAGAAGGCGTTGGTCAGTCCCGACAGCTCGGTCAGCTTGGCCGCCAGCTGCTCCTGGCCGGGCACGTGGTAGTAGTTCGAGCTGTGGATCAGCTTGGCGATCTGGTCCTGCAGTGCCGGCACCAGTTCCGGGTGGTTGTGGCCCAGCGTGTTGACCGCGATGCCGCCGAGGCCGTCGAGGTAGGCGCGGCCGTTGGTGTCCCAGACTCGGCAACCCTGGCCGTGCGACAGTGCGATCGGCAGGCGACCGTAGGTGTTCATGACGTGGGGCGACGAGGGGGCAGCAGTGGCGCTCATGCGGATCTCCGGAAAAGGGAACGCGGATTCTAGGCGTCCGCCCCGACGGCTTCATTGAGGATTGCGCATCAGAGCAATGCCCCCGCGCATGTCGCCCGCGGGACCCCCGGATAGAATCGTTGTGCGGCGCAGCAACGGCGCCCGCATTCCTCACGCAACCGATGGTTTCTCCCTCCGCCAAAGAAGTTTTCATCCAGGGCATCACCCAGGATGGTCGGACATTTCGCCCCAGCGACTGGGCAGAACGGCTGGCGGGCGTGATGTGCTCGTTCCGGCCCGGCGGGCCCCAGCCGGGCAGCCACCTGAACTATTCGCCCTGGTGCGTGCCGACGGTCATCAACGGCATCAAGTGCGTGGTCGTGAACAGCGAACTGCGCAATGCCGAGCCGATGGCCTGGGATTTCTGCCTCAATTTCGCCAAGGACAACGGTCTGCAGGTCGCGGAGGCCTGCCTGGTTCCGGATGCGGCGCCGGTGGCCGGCAAGAAGTAGCGCCTCGTCGATCGATCGCCCGTGGAAAAGGGCCGCGAAGGCGGCGCCCATGAAAAAACCGCCCGAAGGCGGTTTTTCACTTTGCTGCAGCGCACCCCGATCAAACGGCGGACTGGAAAACCAATCCGGGCTGTTTGCCTGAAAGCGTCAGGCGGCGGCCTTTTCAGGGGCGAGGGCCAGGTTCTTGACCTTGGCCGACAGGCGGCTCTTGTCGCGAGCGGCCTTGTTCTTGTGGAAGATGCCCTTGTCGGCGACGGTGTCGACGATGCTTTGGGCCTTCGCGAAGGCTTCTGCCGCCTTGGTCTTGTCGCCGGCCAGCACGGCCTTCTCGACATTCTTCACGGCGGTGCGGTATTTGGAGCGCAGCGAGGTGTTCGCGGCGTTGAGCTTGACGTCCTGGCGGACGCGTTTACGGCCCGACGCGAGGCGCGGGTTCTTCTTCTTGGGCTTGGCGGATGCCATATTCAGTGTTCCTTGAGGGTTTGGGGATGATGCAGCAAAGCCTTCCATTATAGGCGAGTTGAGCCAGGACGGCGGCGAGGCCCCGGAGAGCACGCGCGGGCACATACACTTCTCCCCCGTGTCCCTGTTCAAATCCGCCTCCACCGTCTCGCTGCTGACGCTCGCCTCCCGCGTGACCGGCCTGGTCCGCGACGTGCTCATGACCTCGGTGTTCGGTGTCAGCGCGATGACCGACGCCTTCTACGTCGCCTTTCGCATCCCGAACCTGTTCCGTCGCGTCTTCGGCGAAGGGGCCTTCAGCCAGGCCTTCGTCCCCGTCCTGGCGGCTTCCAGGACCGAGCACGGCGACGCCGGCGCCAAGGCGCTGGTCGACCACGTGGCGACGCTGCTGACGTGGACCCTGGTCATCGTCTGCGCGCTCGGGGTCATCGGAGCGCCGCTGATGGTCTGGGCCATGGCCAGCGGCCTGAAGCAGAACCCGCAGGGCTTCGACGCCGCGGTGGTCATGACGCGCTGGATGTTCCCCTACATCGGCTTCATGTCGCTGGTGGCGCTGGCCGGCGGCGTCCTCAACACCTGGCGCAAGTTCGCGGTGCCGGCGGCCTCGCCGGTGCTGCTGAACCTGGCGCTGATCGCGGCCATTGTGCTCGGCGCGCCTGTCTTCAGGCGCTTCGGGATCGAGCCGATCTACGCCCAGTGCGTGGGCGTGATGGTGGGCGGCCTGCTGCAGCTGGCGATCCAGATCCCGGCCCTGCGCGGCCTGGGCATGCTGCCGCGCATCGGCGCCAGCTTCGGTGCCCTGCGCGCCGCCTGGACCGACCCGACGACCCGCCGCGTGATGCAGCTGATGCTGCCGGCGCTGATCGGCGTCAGCGTGGCGCAGATCTCGCTGCTGATCAACACCCAGATCGCTTCCCACCTGGCGACCGGCAGCGTCAGCTGGATCACCAACGCCGACCGCCTGATGGAGTTCCCGACCGCCATGCTCGGCGTGGCGCTCGGGGTGGTGCTGATGCCGCAGCTGGCCGGCGCGCGCGCCGCGAAGGACGATGCGCGCTATTCGGCGATGCTGGACTGGGGCCTGCGGCTGGTGGTGCTGCTGTCGGTGCCCTGCGCGCTGGCGCTGCTGGTCTTTGCGCGCCCGCTGGTCGCGGTGCTGTTCCACAACGGAGAATTCACCGCGCTCCACGTGCAGCGCACCAGCGTGGCGCTGATGGGCTACGGCGTCGGCCTGGTCGGCCTGGTGGCGATCAAGGTGCTGGCGCCCGGCTACTACGCGAAGCAGGACACGCGCACGCCGATGCTGATCGCGGTCGGGGTGCTGGTGCTGACCCAGCTGCTCAACGTCGTCCTGGTGCCGCTGATGCAGCATGCGGCGCTGACGCTCACGATCAGCATCGGCGCGCTGGTCAATGCGACCTGGCTGCTGGTCGGACTGATCCGGCGCGGCAGCTACCAGCCCGAGCCGGGCTGGGGCAAATTCGTGCTCCAGGTGCTGCTCGCCACCGTGGTGCTCGGCGCGCTGCTGGTCTGGGGCGATCGGCATTTCGACTGGATCGGCCTGCAGTCCCAGCGCCTGTACCGCATCGGCCTGCTGGCGGCGCTCATTTCCGGCGCGGCGCTGCTCTATTTCGCGGTGCTGGCGATGACCGGGCTCAAGCTGCGCAGTTTCGTGCGCCGCTGATCCACGCCATCTCCGCCGCCGCCTTGACGGTCTCCGCCTGCTCCTCTACAAAGCCACATGACGTTCAGCTTCTCGACGCCCACCGCTCTCGAATATTTCGAATCGCTCGTCAAGAGCGACGAGCAGTTCCCGCTGCTCGAGGCGGCCGCCAGCCTGGCGCAGGACGAATACCCCGAGCTGGACGTCCAGCAGGTGCTGGGCGATGTCGACCAGTTGCTGGCGCGCCTCAAGCGGCGCCTGCCGGCCGACGCCGCACCGCTGCACCGCCTGCGCTCGCTGAACCAGTTCTTCTTCCACGACCTGAGCTTCGGCGGCAACGTCAACGACTACTACGACCCCGACAACAGCTACCTCAACGCGGTGCTGCGCACGCGGCGCGGGATTCCGATCTCGCTCGCGGTGCTGTGGATGGAGCTGGCGCAGGGGCTGGGCCTGCAGGCGCGCGGCGTCGGCTTCCCGGGCCATTTCATGCTCAAGGTCACGCTGCCCAAGGGACAGGTGGTGATCGATCCCTTCACCGGCAAATCGCTGTCGCGCGAAGAGCTCAGCGAGCGGCTCGAACCCTACAAGCGCAGCAACGGCCTGGTCGGCGATTTCGACGTGCCGCTCGGCCTGTACCTGCAGCCGGCGACGCCGCGCGAGATCATCGGGCGGATGCTGCGCAACCTGAAGGAGATCCATCGCGCCCAGGAAGACTGGCAGCGCGCGATCGCGGTGCAGGACCGGCTGATCGCGCTCTTGCCCGAGGCCTGGGGCGAGCACCGCGACCGCGGCCTGGCGCATGCCGAGCAGGGCAACGCCGTGCTCGCGGTGCGCGATCTCGAGACCTACCTCGCGCACGCCGAGGACGCGCTCGATCTCGATGCGATCGCCGAAAAGGTCGCCGCGCTGCGCCGCTCGGAGTATTGATGGAGCCGGTCAATGCGCCTGTCGTGGATCTGGGCACATTGCACGAGTTCCACGGTGTGCAGCCCGTGCTGCCGGTGGCCGATGCGGCGCGGTCCGCGCGCTATTTCTGCGAAGTGCTGGGCTTCGAGCTCGACTTCATCGCCGGCGAGCCGCCGAGCTATGCGCGCGTCAAGAAGGGCGATCGAAGCTATGGCGATCCGGTCTACCTGCGCCTCTGGCAATGCGGCCGGCGCGAGGCCAGTCCGTGGCGCGGCGAGATCGTGATCCACGTCGGGCGCGACGTCGACGGCCTGCACGCGGCGTATGTGAAGCGCGGCGTCCAGGTGGTCGAACCGCCGACCTCGCAGCCCTGGGGCCTGCGCGAGTTCGCGATCAAAGAGCCCGACGGTCACATTCTTCGTTTCTGCGGATACCTCTAGCTCGCCCCCAGGTTGCCCCGCACTTCGTGTCGGGGCGCCCACCCCCTGCCGGGGGCAACACCAGCGGCCCGGCAAAGCCGGTTCCGCGGTGTTCCACGAACGGGCCTGGCTGCGCCGGCCGGGTTCAGGTGGGTGCTGAGGGGGAGCCGGGCAGGCCGAACTGGCGCCATGCGCGGCGCAACTGGGTGTCGGAGCCGAAACCCGAGATTTCTGCGGCGCGTGTGACGTTGGCGCCCGACTGCAGCGCCAGCTGCGCGGTGGCGAGCCGCAGCCGGCGCAGGTAGGCCAGCGGGGCCACGCCCGCATGTTCGTCGAAGAGGCGCGTCAGGTGCCGAGGGGAGGTGTGGGCCACTTCGGCCATGCGCGGCACGGTCCAGTCGGCCTGGGGCCGTTCGCTGACCGCGTCCTGCACCCGGTGCAGCGCCGCGTGCAGGTGGTTGCGGTAGGCCAGGAAGGGCGACAGCTCGGGGTCCTGCGGGCCGCGCCGCATCGCGACCACCATGGTCTGGGCCACGCGCGCCGCGAGCGGTTCACCGCAGGCCTGGCCGATGCGGTGCAGCATCAGGTCGATGCCGGTGGTCACGCCGGCGCTGCTGTAGAGCGGGGCGTCGAGCACGAAGACCCGGTTGGCGACCACGTCGCAACGGGGTTCGACCTCTTTCAGTTCGTCCAGGTGATGGTGGTGCGTGGTGGCGCGCCGGCCCGCGAGCAGGCCGGCGTGCGCCGCGAGCAGCGTGCCGGCGCAGACCGTGACCAGCTCGAGCCGGCCGGCTTCGAGCCGCAGCCCGCGCAGCCAGTGCAGCAGCGCCTGGGCCGGCGCGTTGTCGACCGCGATGGTGTCGCCCGGCAGGCCGGTCAGCACCACCCAGGTCGGCGGGCGCCAGTCCGACGGCAGCGGCAGCAGCCCGGCGAGGCGGACGCCGACCGAGCTGGCTGCGTCCGGCTCCGGGCTGGCGAACACCAGCTCAAAGCGCGGCGGCAGACCGGCCGCGATCCGAAGCTGATTGGCGATGCGCAGCGYCTCCGCCGGCCCGGCCCAGTCGAGCACCAGGCTGTGCGGCAGCAGCGCGAAGACGACCCGGATCGGACCTGGGTGCTCGTCCATGCGGAAACGATCCGGCGGCGGCTCAAGCCGATGCCGAGAGCCGCTCGAGCGCCTCGTTCACGCCGCACACCTTCGCGAAGCGGCCGTCGAGCACCGTCGCCGTGCGCGCCTGGATGTCGGCCGCCGCGAGCGGCCGGCCGTCGGGCTGCACCATGTCGAAGGTCAGCGTGGCGTCGGTCACGTAGTCGACCTGCCAGCCCAGGTCGGAAGCATGGCGCGCGGTGGTCTCGCAGCACTGCTCGGTGCGGATGCCGCTGACCACCAGCCGGTCGACGTGGTTCTGGGTCAGCCAGACGTCAAGGCCGGTGCCCACCAGTGCACTGTGGCGTCGCTTGGTGAAGGTGGCGGCGGCTTCGAATGGCGCCAGTCCTTCGAGCGGCCGGACGTGGCCCGATTCGACCGCGAAGGCGTTGCTCGCGACGGCGGGCCCGTCGCTGTGGAAGATCCGGACGATCGGCGCACCGGCTGCGGCGAAGCCCTCGATCAGCGCGTTCTGGGCCGCCAGATAGGCCGGCAGGCCACGCGCGTCGAAGTAGGGGCGGTGGCGGAACGACTCCTGGACGTCGATCACTATCAGACAGCTGGACATGGGCGCAATCTCCGGGAAAGAAGTGGATGATGCGCCCAATTCTCGAATCTCATTGGCGCATCGTCCGGGCCGTCTTGGACCGATATCGATCAATTTCGGACATCGGCCTTTGTTAGGGCCTGTTCAGGCCCTAAACCAGCGCCGCCGCCTTGAGCTCTTTCTTGAGATAGGCGTAGAACAGCGGCGCCGCCACCAGCCCGGCCGGGCCGAACACCGCTTCGGCCACGAACATCACGGCCAGCAGCTCCCACACCGCCATCTGGGTGCGGCTGCCCACCACCTTGGCGTTGATCAGGTACTCGGCCTTGTGGATCAGGATCAGGAAGGCCAGGCAGGCCAGCGCCGTGAGCGGCGAGACCGACAGGCCCACTAGCGCGATGACCGTGTTGCAGATCAGGTTGCCCACGATCGGCACCAGTCCGGCGACGAAGGTCAGGGTGATCAGGGCCGGCGTGTAGGGCAGCTCCATCTGCCACATCGGCAGCAGGAACAGCAGGAAGATGGCGGTCAGGAAGGTGTTGAAGGCCGCGATCCAGAACTGCGCGGCCACGATCTGGCCGAAGGCTTCGCCGAACAGCGCGATGCGCGCCTTCAGCTCGCGGGCCAGCGGTCGGCGAGCGACGGGCCGGATGGCGACCGCCGCCAGCGCCCCGACGATCAGGCCGACATAGGCGAACAACAGCCCACCGAGCCAGGCGCGGCCGGTCAGTGCCAGCGAGCCGGCCTGACCGCGCAGGTAGCCGGCGACGATGCTCTGCACTTCCACCGAACCTTCGGGCAGGTAGGCGCCGATGTCCGGCGGCAGCTTGAGCCGCAGCTCCAGCACCGTGCGCGCGATGTAGTCGAGCAGTTCCTTGTACTGTTCGGGCGCGTTGAGCACGAACTCGCGCGCCTCGGAGAATCCGAGGATCAGCAGGCCGATCGGCGCCAGCATCACCAGCGTCGCTGCGACCACGCGGGGCAGCGGCGGCGCCGCGCTCCAGGTCGGGTCGTTGGCGCTGATCTTCTCGCGCCGGCGCAGTCCGACGTCGAGCGCGCGCACCAGCCAGCGTGTGCCGAGGAAGCCGATGCACACGCACAGAAGGCCAGGCAGCAGACCCTGCCACATGATGAGCAGCAAGGCCGCGGCGATGAGCAGGTAGCTCGCCGTGACCACGGAACGCGAAGAGGCGGCAGTGGGGTCGCTCACGCGGCGGGGCGCTTCAGCCGACGACCACGGCAGCGCCGGTGCCGCGTTCGGCAATGACGCCGATCTCGTGCACCGTCTCGCCGGCGGCCCGCAGCGTGGCCGCGCAGGCGGCGGCTTCGGCCGGGTCGATCACGACCACCATGCCGATGCCGTTGTTGAAGGTCCGGTTCATCTCGATGTCGTCGATGCCGGCCACCTTCTGCAGCCAGGCGAACAGTTCGGTCTGCGGCCAGCTGCCCTTGCGCAGATGGGCGGCCGTGCCTTCGGGCAGTACGCGCGGGATGTTCTCGAGCAGGCCGCCGCCGGTGATGTGGGCCAGCGCCTTGATCGGGTGCTTGGCCAGTGCCGCCAGCACCGGCTTCACGTAGAGCCGGGTCGGCGCCATCACGGCTGCGCGGAAGGGTTGGCCGTCCAGGGTCGCGGGCAGGGCGCCGGCGGCGCGATCGATCACCTTGCGCACCAGGCTGAAGCCGTTGGAGTGGACGCCCGACGAGGCCAGGCCCAGCACCACGTCGCCAGGCCTGACGTCCTTGCCGGTCAGGATCAGGGATTTTTCGACCGCGCCGACGGCGAAGCCGGCCAGGTCGTATTCGCCGGCCGGGTACATGCCGGGCATTTCGGCCGTCTCGCCGCCGATCAGCGCGCAGCCGCTCAGCTCGCAGCCCCGCGCAATGCCGCCGACCACCGCCGCGGCGGTGTCGACATCGAGCTTGCCGCAGGCGAAGTAGTCGAGGAAGAACAGCGGCTCGGCGCCCTGAACCAGCACGTCGTTGACGCTCATCGCCACCAGGTCGATGCCGACGGTGTCGTGCATGTTCCATTCGAAGGCCAGCTTGAGCTTGGTGCCCACGCCGTCGGTGCCGCTCACCAGCACCGGCTCCTTGTAGCGCTTGGGCACCTCGAACAGGGCGCCGAAGCCGCCGATGCCGGCCAGGACGCCTTCGCGCATCG
Organism: Variovorax sp. P1_H12_2; assembly: GCF_056405335.1. NCBI lineage: Bacteria > Pseudomonadati > Pseudomonadota > Betaproteobacteria > Burkholderiales > Comamonadaceae > Variovorax > Variovorax sp. P1_H12_2. The sequence goes on along the minus strand of NZ_JBFUCI010000028.1, from coordinate 2,559 downwards.
TCTTCTTGGCCAGCGGCTTGATGCGGTCGACCAGCGCGTCGCCGGCATCGATGTCGACGCCGGCGTCCTTGTAGCTGAGCGGGGGGGTGGTGTTGGAGTTCATGGCGGGCCGGGCTGGAAGGGGAGGGCGGAAGGAGAGGACAATGAGGCCGGCAACCGATCTGGGCGGGCCGATAGAATTCGCCACGATTTTAAGGGTCCTGGTCGACCCTCCCCCCGCTTGCCACTACGTGTCCTGCGCCAATTCTCCATGAACCCTTCCATTGCGTCGTCCGCGCCATCCCTGCCGCCCTCGGCGGCCACGGCATGAAGCAGCTCGCGCTCGATATCGGCATCGCGACCGGCCCGACCCTCGCGGGCTTCTTCGCCGGCCCGAACGAGCCGGCGCTGCGCCACCTGCAGTTGTGGGTCGGCGATGCGCGCGCGCCCACGCTCCACTCGCCGGTGCCGACCTACCTCTGGGGCGAGGGCGGCAGCGGCAAGACCCACCTGCTGGAGGCCGTGCGCGGCGCGCTGCGCGAGCAGGGCGCCAGCGTCGGCTGGCTCGATCCGGGGGCGATGCACCCGCCCGAGTTCGACGAGCGCTGGGGCGCGGTGCTGCTCGACGACGTCCATCTCTACACCGCCGTCCAGCAGCACGCGGCCTTCAACTGGTTCGTCAACGCGCAGAGCCTGCAGCGCGGCGTGGTGGCGGCGGGCGCGCTGCCGCCGGCCGACCTGCCGCTGCGCGAGGACCTGCGCACGCGCCTGGGCTGGGGCCATGTGTTCCACTTGCAGGTGTTGAGCGAGGCCGAACGGCGTGCCGTATTGCGCCAGGCGGCCGACGATCGCGGCGTGATGCTGTCGGACGAAGTGCTCGACTACATGCTGCATCGTTTCAGCCGCGACCTCGGCAGCCTGATGGAGCTGCTCGCGCAGCTCGACGGCTACGCACTGCAGACCCAGCGCGCGATCACGATCCCGCTGATCCGGTCGATGCTCGAAAACGAATAGGGCGAAGCCCTCTCTCCAATGATCAAGAAATTCATCGACAAAATCCTCGGCAAATCCGGCGCCGCCGCATCCGGCGGCAAGGCCCGCTTCGGCAAGCGCCAGGAGGTGGCCGCCGCCGTGCACGGCATCGACCCGGCGCTGGTCGACGAGCGCGCCAAGAACGTGGTGACCACGCTGCAGCAGGCCGGCTACGAGGCCTACGTGGTGGGCGGCGCGGTGCGCGACCTGCTGCTGGGCCTGCGCCCCAAGGACTTCGACGTCGCCACCAACGCCACGCCGGAGCAGGTCAAGAGCCTGTTTCGCCGCGCCTTCATCATCGGCCGGCGTTTTCGCATCGTGCACGTGGTGTACGGGCGCGGCCGCGAGCACGAGGTGATCGAGGTCTCGACCTTCCGTGCCTACATGGACAACGCCGGCGCCGAGCAGGTGGCCGGCAACGAGCGCACCAGCAAGGGCGAGCTCGCGGGCATGAAGCACGCCGTGGACGCCAGCGGCCGGGTGCTGCGCGACAACGTCTGGGGCCCGCAGGAAGAGGACGCCGCGCGGCGCGACTTCACGGTCAACGCGATGTACTACGACCCGGCCAGCCAGATCGTGGTCGACTATCACAACGGCATCAAGGACGCCAAGAAGCTCACGCTGCGCATGATCGGCGACCCGATCACGCGCTACCGCGAAGATCCGGTGCGCATCATTCGCGCGATCCGCTTCTCGGCCAAGCTGGCGGCGCTGGGCTTCCAGCTGGAGCCCAAGACCGCGGCGCCGCTGGTCGAGTCGAGCCGGCTCCTGGCCGACGTGCCGCAGAGCCGCCTGTTCGACGAGATGCTCAAGCTGCTGCAGACCGGCCACGCGGTCGCGACGGTGGCGCAGCTGCGCAAGCTCGGCCTGGCGACCGGCATCTACCCGCTGCTGGACGTCGTGGTCGAGCGTGCCGACCAGCCCTTCGTCCATGCCGCGCTGCAGGACACCGACCGCCGGGTCGGCGAGGGCAAGCCGGTGGCGCCGAGCTTCCTGCTGGCCTGCGTGCTGTGGGCCGACGTGCGCGACGGTTGGGCCCAGCGGCTCGAGGGCCGGCACGGCCAGCGGCCGCAGCCCTCGTTCCCGGCGCTGCAGGATGCGATCGACGACGTCTTCAACGCCCGCATCGGCGATGTCTCGGGCCGCGGCAAGCTGGCGGCCGACATGCGCGAGATCTGGATGATGCAGCCGCGCTTCGACAAGCGCAGCGGCGCGACGCCCCACAGCCTGGTCGAGCAGGCGCGCTTTCGCGCCGCCTTCGATTTCATGCGGCTGCGCGCCGACGTCGGCGAGGTCAACGAAGCGATCGCCGAGTGGTGGCAGGAGTTCAGCACCGCCGATGACCTGCGCCGCCAGGACCTGATGGACCAGGTGCGCGACGAGCAGCACAAGAAGACGAAGACGCGCCAGCGCGTGCCGGCGCGTTCGCAGGCCGAAGGCCCTGTCGAGCGTCGGGAGGCGTCGCCGACCGAGGAGGCCGACACCGACCTGCCGCCGGACGGCGAGGCCGCCGATGCGCCGCGCAAGCGCCGCCGCCGGCGCAAGCCG
>NZ_JBFUCI010000027.1:0-28261 GCF_056405335.1 Variovorax sp. P1_H12_2 | reverse complement strand
GTTCTACACCATCGGGTCGGGAGGCAGCCTGCTCCTGATGGCCAACACCCCGTTCAACAACAACGGCATCGCCGGCAGTGGCGGCAACAACTACATTCGCGCCAGCAACAGCGTCGGCTACTTTTTGCCCCCGGGTCTCGGTGGTTTCTATGGCCAGCTGATGTACTCCTTCCCCGAAGCCACCAAGTTCGATCCTGGCGCCCTCACGCCGAACACACCGAACACTCAGCGCGCTGGCCGCTACGCCGGCGGCCGCTTCGGGTACACCAGCGGCCCGCTGGACGTTGCTGCTTCTTACAGCCAGAACACCATCGGCGACAACTTCTTCGTCGGCACCACCACCTCGGTGGACAACTTCAACCTCGGCGCTTCGTACGACTTCGGCGTCGTGAAGCTCTCCGCTGAATACACGGACTCCAAGGCCCACGTCGATTACAAGGTCACTCCGGCAGACCCCGTGCATGACATCGATCTGAACGGCTATCTGATTGGTGCGACCGTGCCCGTGGGTCCTGGCCTGATTCGCGCGACTTACGCCCAGGTCAAATACGACTTCAACCGCCTCGGCGTCAGCAACCCGTCCGCCTACAAATGGGCCCTCGGCTACGTGTACAACCTGTCGAAGCGTACGGCCTTGTATGCGACGGTGGGCTATGTGCACGACAAGGATGGCGGTGCCATGACTGTGTGGGGCCTGTTCAGCACCCAGCCAAAGAGCTCGACCGGCTACGATTTCGGTATCCGGCACAACTTCTGATTCGAAGCAGCCGGTTGGCGACGGATCTTCCAAGCGCCATCAGGCGCTTTCATGCGCCTTTGCATCGAGCTTCAATTCGCGTAGCCAACGCCACAGCGTCGAGCGACTGACGCCGAGATGCCGAGCAGCACGCTGGCGATTGCCTTCGCAAATGCGAAGGGCCTCCAGCACGCGCTCGCCCAGTGGCTGTGTCGCGGGCGGATGCTTCTCGAACAGTTCGGGGCAGTCGAGCCGCAGTTCGTCATAGGGGATGTCTTCGAGTCGCTCGAACTGCAGCAGGAAGACGGCGACTCTTTCGCAGATGTTCTCCAGCTCTCGCACATTGCCCGGCCAGTCGCACGCGACGAAGCGGGGCAGCAGCGGTGCGAGCGCGCCCACGGCGTCCATGCGAGAGCCCAGTCGATGGAGGCAACGCCCCACGTGGGTCTGCGCAAGCTCGGCGATATCGTCACCACGATCTCGCAGGGGCGGAATGCTCAGGCGCAGGGTATTGATGCGGTAGTAGAGGTCTTGCCGAAATCGCCGCGCTGCGATCATCTCCTCCAGTGGCTGATGCGTCGCGGCGATCACGCGCACATCCACGGGAACGGGGGCCGTCGCACCCAGGCGGGTGATCTCCTGCTCCTGCAGCACGCGCAGGAGCCGGGTCTGCAGCGACAGCGGCATGTCGCCGATTTCGTCCAGGAACAAGGTGCCCGTGTGGGCTGTCTCGAAGAGTCCGCGCTTGCCGCCGCGGCGCGATCCGGTGAACGCACCTTCCTCATAGCCGAACAGTTCGCTCTCCAGCAGCGTTTCCGGAAAGGCGGCGCAATTGACCGCAACGAAAGGCCGGTCGGCGCGTGCGCTTTCGTTGTGCATCGCCTGGGCGAAGAGCTCCTTGCCGACACCGCTCTCGCCAACGATCAGCACGCCCAGATCGGTCTTTGCGAAGCGGCGCGCCGTGGCAACGGCGCGAACGAAGACGGGGCTTTGACCGACCAGGCTTGCGAAGCCGTACTTCGCGGCATTCTGATGGCGACGCTGCTGAATCCGCAGGGTGGTATCGGCTTCGTGGATGGTTCGCGCGTCGTACAGCGTGATGGCCGCGCCCACGATTTCGCCGTGCTCGCGAATGGGGGTGCGGTTGACGATCCAGTCGCGGCGGGCAAAGCGCTGCACCGCGGCACGCGCTTCGGTGCCCGTGTCCAAAGTGGCTTGGAGGGACAGTTCGGGCTCCAGGAGGTCCAGGCGCTGGCCCAGCAAGGGCCGATGCGGCGTGCCCAACAGCTGCTGCATTGGCGGATTGACCGCGATGATGCAGTTGTCCCGGTTGACGGCGAGCACGGCCTCCTGCAGGTTGTGCAGCACGCTGTTGAGCTGCTCGTAGCGACCTGCCTCGAGCTGGGCCACCCGCGCCAGCTCGACGGCATCCTCGAATCCTTTGCGGATGCTGGCCAGCGAATAGGCCAGGAAGCCATGCAACCCGGCCTCCTCGGCCAGTTCGACCACCAGACTCGAGCCCACGATGACGTCGAATCCGTCGCGGCGCAATTGCTCGAATTGCTGGCGGGCGTCCTCCGGTGTCCGGTAGGCGTGCTGCTGGATCTCGAGGTTGAGAAGATCCTTGATTGCGTCCAGCTCAGGGATGATCTGGCCGTACGTCACCACGCCGACGCGGCTCGAGATGCGGCGCGCCTTGATCAGCGCCTGCAACAGATCGAAGCCGTCAAGCTGGATCGTTGCCACCGGCGCCTCCAGTCCCGCCCGCAGGATGCTGGCGTTGGAGCCGGCGCTGACGAACGCGTCGACCATGCCGCGCTCGACGCGGTCTCGCGCGATCGCCAACGCGCCGTCAAAGGTGCCGTCCACCACTTCGATGTCCGCGCGTCCGACGTATTCCATGACCACGGGCATGGCGAGTTCACGGATCTGCCGGTAGCCGAGAAAGCACAGCCGGGGCAGGCGCGTTCGATGAAGGGGTTTGGCGGCCATGGGATTCAGTGTCTCAATGAGACATTCAAGTGTTTCACTAATGTCGCATGAAACCGTCAATCAAAGCGTCACTTTCAACAAGTCTTTGAAAATCAACACGTTACGGGCTCATCAGCGGTTGGCATGCCTCATGCGATACGAAGAGGGACTGCTCTCTTTGGAAACATCCCCTTGGCACTCGAACACATCACCATCCTCGACCTGACCCACATGCTCTCGGGCCCCTACGGCACCATGCTCCTGGCAGACCTGGGAGCGCGCACCATCAAGGTCGAGCCACCCGGCGCCGGCGAGGGCACGCGGCGATTGCTGGAAAAGGACCCCGACTACGCTCGCGACGGCATGGGCGCCTATTACCTGACGCTCAACCGCAACAAGGAAAGCGTGTGTGTCGACCTCAAGAGCGAGGCTGGCAAGGCGGTGTTTCTCGACCTCGTGCGGCAGGCCGACGTGGTGTTCGACAACTTCAGCGTCGGCGTGACGGCAAGGCTGGGCATCGACCACGCGTCGCTGGCGCAGGTGAACCCGCGAATCGTCACCTGCTCGGTCACCGGCTTCGGCCAGACCGGCCCCGAAACCAACCGCCCGGCCTTCGACCAGGTGGTGCAGGCCATGGGCGGTGGCATGTCGATCACCGGCACCCCCGAGACCGGCCCCACGCGCAGTGGCATCCCGATCGGCGACCTTGGCGGCGGCATGTTCGGGGCCATGGGCGTGCTGGCGGCGCTGGCCGAGCGCGAGCACACCGGCCGCGGCCAGCATGTGGACATCTCGATGCTGGATGTACAGATCTCCCTGCTCAACTACATGGCGACCATGCATCTGATGTCCGGCCATGTGCCCGCCGGCATCGGCAACGGGCATTTCGTGCATGTGCCCTACAACAGCTATCCGACGGCCGACGGCCACATCATCATCGCGTGCATCGGCGATCCGTTCTTCGAACGCTTCGTCGACTTCATCGACCTGCCGGCCCTGCGCAAGCCCGAGTACCTGCAGCAGCCTGCGCGCTACGCGGCAAAGGCAGAGATCGATGCGCTGGTCGGCGCCGAACTCCAGAAGCAATCGACCGCCTTTTGGCTCGAGCGCCTGCATGCCGCTCGCATTCCCTGCGGCCCGGTCAACAACTTCGAGCAGGCTCTCAACGACGTGCAGGTGCGTGCGCGCGACATGGTGGTCGAGGTGCCCCTCAAGACCGGCGAGACCCTGCGCATGCCGGGCAATCCCATCAAACTCTCCGCCGCGTCCGCGAAGCCCTTTTCCTGCCCGCCCGCGCTGGGCGAGCACACGCAAGGCGTGCTGTCCGAACTGGCCGGCTACTCGGCGGAACAACTCGATCGACTGCGGCGCGACGGCGCGATCGCCTGAGGGGCCGCGCGATGGAAAGAATCCACATCACGGACGTCGCCCCGCGCGACGGGCTGCAGAACCAGCAGGTGCACCTCTCCACGGAATCCAAGCTGGAGTTGATCCGCCTTCTGGCAGCCGCTGGCGTGCAGAGCGTGGAGGCCACGAGCTTCGTGTCGCCCAAGGCGGTGCCGCAGATGGCCGATGCCAGCGAACTGGTTTGCCGGTTGAATGAAGCGCTGCCGCAGTTGCGCAGCTCGGTGCTGGTGCCGAACCTGAAAGGCCTGGAACGCGCGCATGCGGCCGGGGCACAGGAGATCGCCGTGGTGCTCTCGGCCACGGAGACCATGAACCGCAGGAACATCCATATGGGGCTGCAGGAAGCCACCGACGTCAGCGCGCGGACCCTCGCAGAGGCCCGGCGTCTCGGCTTGCGCACACGCGCCTACGTGGCGGTGGCCTTCGACTGCCCCTTCGAGGGCGAGACCCCCCTGTCGGAGGTGATGCGACTCGCTGCGTGCATGCACGCGGCAGGTGCCGGCGAAATCGTGATCGCCGACACCATCGGGTCCGCCGCGCCGGGTCAGGTGAAGGAGCGCCTGCGTGCGCTGCGAGACGTGGTGCCGGTGGGGCAGCTCGCCGTCCATTTCCACGACACGCGCGGCATGGGCGTCGCCAACGCCTGGGCCGCGCTCGAATCGGGAGTGCGCCGCTTCGATGCCAGCGTTGGCGGCATCGGCGGTTGCCCCTTCGCGCCCGGCGCCGCCGGCAACGTCGCCACCGAGGACTTGGTGCTCATGGCGCAGCGCAGCGGCTTTGCGACAGGCATCGCCACGGACGGGCTCCTGGATGCCGTGAGTTACGCCGAGGCGCGACTGCAGCGTCCGCTGGGCGGGCGCTCCATTCGCTGGCTGCGCCAGCGACGGGAAGTGCAACCACGCCAAGTGCTGGTGCCGGCGCGGCAAGCCTGAAGCGCGCTCGGCACTTCTTCAACCCTTTGTTCAACAACAACGCCGATCCTGACCGGCGCAACACTCGGAGACACGAACATGTCACTCAATACCCCCACGCCCACGTCTCGTCTCGGCGTACCCATCCAGGGCGTGCACCACTTCGCATACTTCTGCCGGGATTCCGAAGAAACCCGCCACTTCTACGAAGACATTCTGGGTTGCCCGCTGGTGCACGTGATCCGAGTCGAAACCCTGCGCGGCAGCGGCGCGCGCTGCCCTTACAGCCATTTCTTCTTCCAGATGATGGACGGCTCGTTCCTCGCCTTCTTCGATCTGCTCGAGGCGCCGGACGATCCGGCGCTGGTGGCACCTCAGCCATGGACCAACCATCTCGCGCTTCGCGTGAATTCGCTGGCGGAACTGCAGACGGCAAAAACCAATCTCCAGGCCGCCGGCGTGGCAGTGATGGGGCCGATCGATCACGAATTTGTCGAATCGATCTACTTCATGGACCCCAACGGCGTTCGCCTCGAGTTGACCACTGCGACGGAGACAGAGGAATTCGCCCGCCGCGAACGCGAGTCCGCGCACGCGAATCACGCCAACTGGATCCGGGAAAAGAGCGACTGGCGTTCCCGAAACCCGGTGGCTGCGACCGATTGAAGGTGGCGCCGATTGCAAGGCTGCTCTTTGCCCCCAAGGACCTCACACCATGGACCAAGCTACCACCACTTCCCCGGCCGCTCCGAAGGCGCCTCACGATGGCGCCGCAACGAAGCCCGACGGCCAGGCCCGCCATGCGTTCGATCGCATCCCGGTGATCCTGCGCTTCAAGGAGTCGATCGCCATGGCGGAGACCTATGGCTTCAGCGGCACCCAGGGCGAGGTGATCCTGCAAAGTCAGCTGATGATTCCGCGCGGCGTCAAATCCAAGGTGCTGTACGTCTTCATGCACCCCGCTGCCACCTGCGAGATGCTGCCGATGCCCATCGCCATGGCCGAGGCCGGCGTGCACGTGTTGTGCGCCGGCAGCCGCTACCCGAAGAACGACTCTGCGCTGATCATGGAGAAGGTCGCCTTCGACATGGGCGTGCACGTTCGCGAAGCACGCGAGGTCTGGGGCTACGAGAAGGTGATCCTGGTCGGCTGGTCTGGCGGCGGTTCACTGTCGCTTTTTTACCAGGCGCAGGCCGAGTCTCCCACGATCACCCACACACCTGCCGGCGACCTCTACGACCTGACAAGCGCCCGGTTGCCGCCCGCCGACGGTGTGATCTTCATCGCAGCGCACCTGAGTCGGGCCGAGACGCTCACGGGATGGCTGGACCCGTCGATCACCGACGAACTGGACCCGGACCATCGTCTGCTGGAGATGGACATCTACGATCCGCAATGCCCGCACCAGCCGTCTTACGACAGCGAGTTCGTGGCCCGCTTTCGCCAGGCCCAGATCGACCGCAATCGGCGCATCAGCCATTGGGTGTTGGAGACGCTGGAGCGCCTCAAGCGAGGCGGCGTGGAGAAGGAGCGTGGCTTCGTGGTGCACCGGACCATGTGCGACGTTCGCTGGCTCGACCCCAAGGTCGATCCCAACGGGCGTCGAGCCAACTGGTGTTACCTGGGCGATCCGCGGGTGGTCAACAACGGACCGGCGGGGATTGCACGCTTCTCGAGCTTGCGCAGTTGGCTGTCGCAATGGTCCTACGACCATTCCAACATCAAAGGCGCGGTCAACGCGGCGCGCATCCACCGCACGCCGGTGCTCCAGATCGAGAACCAGGCCGACGACGCCGTCCCGGCCACCCACAACCCCATCATCCGAAGTGCGCTCGCGACACCCGACAAGGAGTTCGTCCAGATCCAGGGTGCTACCCACTACTACCTGGGACAGCCGGAGCTGATGCAGGAGTGCCTGGGTCACGTCAAGCGATGGGCAACCCGTCATTGCTTCATTGACTGAACGACGTCGCCCCGACGGTCCGACCACCATCGGCGTCAGGGCACCGTCCATCGTGATGAGCGCCTCGGGTGCGGACATCGGCACCCCTCACTGCGCCGCGGGTCCCAGCGTCAGGAACGCGATGCCGAAGGCCAGCAGGAAGACGACGAGCGCGAGCTTGCAGACGATGCCGAAGGCGCGCAGGCGGCCGATGCCGAGGCGGGTGCGAAACCATTCCGCCTCGACGCCGAGGTACCAGGCGAGCGCGCCGATTGCCAGCACGGCGGCCGGGAGCTGAAAGCCGAGCCGGCCGAACACCGACGCCAGCGAGAGCGTCAGCACGACAGGCGAAGCGAAGAAACACTGCAGGAAGAACGGCTGCCGCAGCGTCTGCCGATCGATCTCCCGCCGCTGCCTCCGAAGCAGGCCGCACGCCATCTGCAGCGCAAACAGGCTGAAGGTGAGCGCGCGAAAGATCAGCAGGCTGGTGTCGGAAGACGGCAGCTCCTTCGGCATCCCCGAAGTGAACGGCGCCAGGCTCGCGTGCAGGCTGATCTCGAGCGCATGCGCCAGCAGGATCGACAGCACCAGGAACAGCGGCGGACTCACGAGGTCGTCGAACGGGTCCTCGGCCTTCTCGCTCATCTCGGACTCCACCCGCGCTGCCAGCGCCAGCGGATGGCGCAGCACGCGCCACAGCGTGCGGGGATAGAAGACCAGCCAGGCCATCACCTCGTACAGCAGCGCTTCGAGTGACCGGATGAACTTGAGGAATTCCATGGTGGCGGGCGGTCATCATGGCGGATTCCGCCGGCCTTGGGAACGCCGCCACCGGGGCGCCCCGGTGGCGCGCGCGCCCGAACTGGCGCAGCATCCGGGCTCGGGACTCGCGATGACCACGACCTGTACCGGCTGCGGCGCCGAAGTGCCGCCCTCCTCGTCCTTCTGCCCGCACTGCGGGCAGCGGCTGGCGGATCCTCGCCCGGCGGAGCCCGAACCGCTGGCCGACCGCCGCCAGGTCACCGTGCTGTTCGCCGACCTGACGGGCTTCACCTCGCTGGCCGAGCAACTCGACCCCGAGACCGTGCGCAGCTTCCAGAACGCCTTGTTCGAGACCCTGGCGCAGGCCATCGCACGCTGCGACGGCTTCGTCGAGAAATTCGTCGGCGACGCCGTGATGGCGGTGTTCGGCGCCCCGCGCGCGCACGAGGACGACCCCCTGCGCGCCCTCGAGGCCGCGCAGGACATGATGCAGCGCGTGGAGCGGCTGAGCCGGCAGTGGGCCGCGCGCCTCGGCCGCCCGGTGACGCTGCACATCGGCGTCCACACCGGGGCGGTGGTTGCCGGCAGCCTCGGCAGCGGTGCCGGCGGCGCCTATGCGGTCACCGGCGACACCGTGAACACCGCCTCGCGGCTGCTCACCGCCGCGCTGCCGGGCACGGTGCTGGTGTCGGAGGCGACCCACGCGATGGTGCGGCACCGCTTCGACTTCGAGCCGGCCGCCGAGCTGGCGCTGCGCGGCAAGGCGCGGCCGATGCGGGTCCATTGCCTGCGCGGCCTGCGCACCGATGCGGTTTCCGCGCGCGGTCTCGCCGAACTCGGGCTGGTGGCGCCGCTGGTCGGGCGCGCCGAAGCCATCGATCGCCTGGTGGCCGCGTTCGACCGCATGCAGGGCGGCCGGGCCCAGCTCGTCGGCATCGTCGGCGAGGCCGGCGCCGGCAAGTCGCGCCTGCTGGCCGAACTGTTCCAGCGGCTCGAAAGCGACCCCCGGCTGGCGGCGACGGGCGTGCGCCGCACCACCTGCTCGTCGCACGGCGAGCCGACCTACGGCACCTTCGGCGCGCTGTTCCGCGAGGTCTACCGGGTCGACGCCGCTGACACGCTGGAAGTCGCCCGACGCAAGCTCAACGAGGGGCTGAAGGCCCTCGGCGCCGACGCCGACGAGGTCGATGCGGTCGAACAGGTGGTGAGCCACCTGCTCGGGATCGAGGACACGGGCCCGCGCGACATCGACCCCGAGCAGTTGCAGCGCCAGATCACGCTGGCGGCTCGCGCGCTGCTCGAGCGAAGGCTGGCCCGGCAGCCGGTGATGATCGTGATCGACGACATGCAATGGGCCGATGCAGCGTCGATGGACCTGCTGCGCGAGGTGATCGACCAGCTGGCCGACCGGCCGCTGATGCTGCTGGCCGCGCAGCGCCCCGACGCCCGTGCGCTGCGCCCGCTGCGGGCCGAGCATTCGATCGTCGAGCTGGGCCCCTTGAACGACGAAGACGCCGGCGCGCTGGTGAGCCACCTGCTGGGCGCCGCGGCCGACGACGGCCTGGCGCCAGTGCGCGAACTGGTGGCGGCGCGCGCCGGCGGCAACCCCCTGTTCGTCGAGGAGATCGTCCGCAGCCTGGCCGGCTGCGGCCTGCTGGTGCGCCAGGGCGAGCGCTGGGTCTGCGAGGCCACGCACGAGGCGGTGGATGTCCCGTCGACGCTGTACGGCCTGCTGCTGTCGCGCATCGACCGGCTGGACGCGCGGGACCGCCGCATGCTGCAGGAGGCGGCCGTGCTGGGCGCCGAGTTCGATGCCGGGCTGCTGCAGCGCATCGCGAGCGACCCGCCGTCGACCGAAGCGGCGCTGGGCCGGCTGGCGGCGGCCGATCTGATCCGGGCCGGGGCGGCGAGCGGACCCCGCTGGCGCTTCACGCACGCGCTGCTGCACGAGGTCGCCTATCAGAACCTGCTGCTGGCGCGGCGCACCGAGCTGCACCAGCGGGCGGGCCAGGCCCTGGAAGCGACGTTTCTTGCGGATCGGGAGCCGAGTGCCGATGGCGAGGCCCGCAGCCCGCGCCGCCTGGCCGAACTCGAGGCCCTCGGCCACCACTGGAGCCTGTCGCCGGACAAGGCGCGCGGCGCCCACTACCTGCTGGCCGCCGGCGACCGCGCGCGCGCCGTCTATGCCAACGACGACGCCATCCGCCATTACGAGCGCGCGCTGCGCACGCTGGCCGAGGCCCCGGCGGACACGCCGGCCGCCGTGTCCGTGATCGAGGCCGCGACGCTCGACGCGCGCGAGCGCCTGGCCGACCTGTTCGGGCTCCAGGGCCGGCGCGCCGAGGCGCTGGCGCAGTACGACCTCGTCCAGCGCGGCGCCGAACAGCAGCACGACCCGGTCCGGGCCGCGCGCGCGCTGCGCAAGATCGGCGGGCTGCACTGGGAAGCCGGCGAGCGCGAGCGCGCCGGCGCCTGCTTCAGCGCCGGCCTGGAAGGCCTGGGGCCGGACGGCGATCCGATCGAGCGCGCCCACCTGTTCCAGGAAATGGGCCGGCTCGCCTTCCGCGCCGGCGACAGCGCCACCGCCCTGACGCTGGCGCAGCGCGCGCTGGCCGAACTGCCCCCCGATGCGCTCGGGCGCGAACGCGAGGCCACCGTGGTGCGCGCCGAGGCCTGCAACACGCTCGGCGTCGCGCTGGCGCGGCTGGGCCGGCCTTCCGAGGCGGTGGCGCAGATCGAGAGCAGCGTCGCCCAGGCCGAGGCTCATCAACTGCTGCAGGCGGCCTGCCGGGGCTACACCAACCTCGGGGTGCTGTATGCGTCGCTCGATCCGCAGCGCAGCATCGAGACCTGCCTGCGCGGGCTCGAGACCGCGCGCAAGGTCGGCGATCTCGGCTTCCAGTCGCGGCTCTATGCCAATCTCGCGGTCGCCTATTGCGCGCTGACCAACCGCTGCGAAGCCGAAGGCATCGAGGCCGCGCGCGCCGCCGCCAGCCTCGACCGCCGGCTCGGCCTGCTCGATCACCTGGCGGTGCCGCTGATCGTGCTGGGCCAGATCTATCAATGCCACGGCGACCATGCGCGCGCCTTCGTGTCCTACAACGAGGCGTTGCAATTGGCCGAGCAGATCGACGAGCCCCAGCTTCTCTTTCCCTGCTACGATGGTTTGGCGACGCTGTACCTCGACACCGGCCGCATGGCGCAGGCCGAGACCTATCTGGCCAAGGCACAGGCCGTTTGCGAGCGCGCCGGCCTCGAACCCGACGCCCTGATGGTGCTTCCGTTTCTCTGCTGAACCTGCCGGAAGGAGTTTCGACATGACCTCCCAGATGGAATCCCCCGTGGCACCGGGCGAAGCAGCCCCGGACTTCGCGCTGCCTGCGGTGGCCGGCCCCGAAACCATATCGCTCGCCGACTACCGCGGACGCAGCCCCGTGTTCCTCGCGCTGATGCTCGGCCTGTGGTGCCCGTTCTGCCGCCGGCAACTGGTGCAGCTCGGCAAGTTCGAGGTCAAGCTGAAGGCGCTGGGGGTCGAGAGCCTGGTGGTGGTGGCCACCGATCCCGAGAACGCGCGGCTTTATTTCAAGTTCCGGCCGACCCCGCTGCGGCTGGCGTCCGACCCCGCCCTGTCGACGCACCGCGCCTACCGGGTGCCCAAGCCCGAGGCGACGCCCGCCCTGATACAGGCCCTGGACGAGATCCGCGTCAATCCGACCGGCGAGCTGCCCGAGCCGCTGCCGATCTCGGAAGCCGCCAAGGTGCTGACCGAACTCGACGGCTATGCCTGCACGCCGACCGACCTGGGCGACGTCGACCGCCAATGGCCGCAGCTCAAGGCGATGTTCATGATCGACCGCGAAGGCATCGTGCGCTGGCACGACATCGAATGCGCCCGCGAAGGGCTGGCCGGCATCGGCAAGCTGCCGTCCGAAGAAATGATCCTCGGCGCGGCCCGCGCCTGCGTCTGATCTGCCCCGGCGCCGGCCTGAGGGCTCAAGTGCCGAGGGCGACCGTCTCCGGTGCCCCCGGCGCCCCTGGTGCCCGCGGTGTGTTTGCCGCCATCAGGGATTCCAGTCGCTTGCGGTCGGCGATCAGCCGCGACGTGACCAGGGTCACGACCTGGAATCCGAAGGCCGGATTCTGGAAATACAGCTGCTTGAAGGTGTTTTCGTCGATCCTCAGGACGGTGCAGTCGGTGACGCAGCGCGCGGTCAGCGAGCGGCGCTTGTCGGGCGCGAAGAAGGCGATCTCCCCGAACAGGCGCCCGGCCTCCATGAGCTCGCCGATCTCGACGAATTCGATCTGTCCCGAGGCGAGGAAATACAGGTGCCTGGCGGCGTCCCCCTTGCGGAACAGCACGTGGGAGGCCTTCAGGCGGCGGCTGCGCATGTAGGGGCGCAGCCAGACCCCGGACAGGTCGTCTTCCGCCGCCGCGGCGGTCACGCGGCGCGTGAGACGCACCATCTCCGCGGTGCGCCAGATATTGATCGGCAGCAGCGCCCCGTGCAGCAGCATCATGATCAGCGAGGGATGCAGCGCCCCGTAGACCAGGAAGCCGAGGTTGCCTCCCACCGCGAGACAGCGCAGCGGGATCATGGTCTTCACGAACGAGCTGACCACCACCAGCGCGCCGGCCACCGCCGCCGAGCACACGGCGACGACGCCGGCCGGCGTGGAGATCGATGACGCCAGACTCGCCATCGCGGTGTCCCACAGTACGTGCATTGACATGCGTCCTCCTTGTCTGGTCAATTCGTCGCGCCTTGCATTGTGCGACGAGGCAGGGATTTCTCAACGCGGCAGTTCGCGTCCGACCATGTAGAGGCCCAGCAGCGCCAGCCCGATGAAGAAGCAGCGCTTGAACACGGCCACGGGAAGCCGCAGCCGCAGCCGCTGGCCCAGCACCATGCCCGCCAGCGCGGGCACCAGCATCGCCAGCGAGGCGCCGACCCATGGCGCCGAATAGCCGCCCTGCCCCGCCAGCGCGAAGCCGAGCGCGAAGGTCGCGCTCGTGAACGACAGCCCCATCGCCTGGATCAACTCGTCGCGCGACAGCCTCAGGGCCTGCAGATAGACCACGGCGGGCAGCACGAACACGCCCGTCAACGCGGTGATCGCGCCGGTGAGCGCGCCCGCGAGGGGGCCCAGCCAGGCTTCATGGCGCGCAGGCAGATCGAGCGGGCGCCCCAGCAACCCCCAGGCCGCATAGGCGGCCAGCGCCAGGCCAAGGGCCAGCATCGCGCCCGAACCGGCCGGGGCACCGAAGCACCAGGCGCCGAGCAGCGTGCCGCCGACGATGCCGAGCTGCATGCCGCCGAGCCGGCGCAGCATGCCCAGCACGCTCGGCCACGGCCGCAGCTGCCAGAGATTGGTCACGAGGGACGGCGCGATCAACAGCGCGGCCGCCGCCGCCGGCGGCATCCACACGGCCAGCAGCGCCATCGACAGCGTCGGCAGGCCGAGCCCGATGACGCCCTTGACGACGCCCGCGAGCACGAAGACGGCCGCCATCAGCGCCCACAGGGAGAAATCGAATTCCAGCATCGGGCCAGTGTCGCGGCCCTCGCGGCACTTGAAAATGCGGAACCTGCACACCCTGCCTCAGGCACAGACTGAGGGCTACCGTGGTACCTTGCCGGCATGCGATTCGACCTCACCGACCTGCGGCTGTTCGAGAACATCGTCGAGGCCGGCAGCATCACCGGCGGCGCCGCGCAGACGCACATGACGCTGGCCTCCGCCAGCCAGCGCGTGCTCGGCATGGAGGCCGACCTCGGCACGCCGTTGCTGCTGCGTTCCAGGCAGGGCGTGCAGCCGACCGAAGCCGGACACACGCTGGTCCACCACGCGCGGCTGGTGCTGCAGCAGATGGAGCGCCTGCGCGGCGAACTCGGCGACTACGGCGCCGGCCTGCAGGGCCACGTCCGCCTGCTGTGCAACACCTCGGCGATGACCGAGCACCTGCCCGAGGCGCTGGGCCGCTTTCTGGCGCAGCATCCCCGCGTGTCGGTCGACCTCGAAGAACAGGCCAGCACCGACATCGTCGACGCGGTGCGCGCCGGGCTTTGCGACATCGGCATCGTCTCCGACGTGGTCGACGTCGAGGGCCTGCAGCACTTCGTGTTCCGGCGCGACGACCTGGTGCTGGTGGTGCCGCGCGGCCATGCGCTGGCGCGCCGCCGGCGCGTGGCATTGGCAGAGGTGGTCGATGACCGGTTCATCGGCCTGGCGGAGGGCAGCCCGCTCCAGGCGCACGTGGCGCAGCACGCCCGGCGGCTGGGCAAGCGGCTGGCCTACCGGGTGCGGGTGCGCAGCTTCGAGGCGGTCTGCCGGATGGTCGCGCAGGGCATCGGCGTCGGCATCGTGCCGAAGGCCGCGGCGGACCGCTCCCCGTCCCTCAGGGAGATCCGCGCCATCCCGATCGCCGAGGCCTGGGCCGCGCGGCACCTGCTGGCCTGCGTGCGGGACCTCGATGCGCTGCCGCTCAACGCGCAGCGCATGCTGCACGCGCTGCTGGCGCCGGCGGCACAATAGCCGCGCATGCCAAGCCCCGTCGTCCCGGCCGACTCGATCGTCGCGCTGCTCCAGTCGCTGGTGCGCACGCCCAGCCGTGCCGGCACCGACGCGCCGGGGCCGGTGGTGCACTGCATGGAGGGCTGGCTCGATGCGCGCCGCCTGCCCTTCCGCCGGCTGCGCGGCGCCGACGGCAAGGCCCTCGGCCTCTATGCCGAGGTGCGCGGCGGGCAGGCCGGCGGCCCCTGGACCGTGCTCGACGCCACGCTGGACACCGCGGGCTTCGGCGAGGCCGCCACCTGGACCTCGCCGCCGACCGAGCCGAGGATCTCGCAGGGCTGGCTCTACGGGCGCGGCAGCGCCGACTCCAAGGGCGGCGCGACCCTGTTCGCACACCTGCTGCAGGAATTCAGCCAGGCGCGGGATCGCTTCGCCGGCCGGCTCGGCGTGCTGCTCGACCTCGACGAGCATTCGGGCCGCTTCGGCGGCGCGCGCGCCTTCTTCGACCACCCCTTCGATGGCGCACCAGCGCCCCGCCCGAACGGCGTGATCATCGGCTACCCCGGGATGCAGCGGATCGTCACCGGCGGGCGCGGCTTCCTGCGCGCGCGCCTCGCGGTGCACGGCATCGCCGCGCACTCCGGCGCCACCCGCCAGCGCGGGCTGAACGCGATCACCCGCGCCACCGCGCTCGCGCGCGCGCTCGAGGCGGCCGGACTGCCGGCGGCGGACGATGCCTTCGGGCTCCCGCCCCAGTTGACGCTGACCGGCATGCACGCCGGCGACGGCGGCTACAGCCAGGTGCCCGACCTGTGCGAACTGCGCCTCGACCTGCGGCTCACGCCGGGCTTCACCGACGAGCACGCGCGCGCGCTGGTTCGCCGCACGGTCGAGCGGCAGGACGCCGAATACGCGCCCGCGCCGGCCAGCGATATCGAATGGACCGCCGGCTGGCCCGCCTACCGCGTGCCCGACACCCACCCGATGGTGGCCGCGCTGCGCGAGGCCGGCCGCGCCGAACTCGGCCTCGATCTTCCGACCACCGTGGTGGGACCGTCGAACATCGGCAACTACCTCCACGGCCTGGGCGTGCCGGCCTTGTGCGGCTTCGGCCTGCACGGCGAGAACATCCACGCGGCCGACGAGCGGGTTTCGCTCGACAGCATCGGCCCCGTGTACCGGATCTATCGCGACGCGCTGTACCGCCTGCAGCGCGCCTGAGGCGTCGCGGCCCGGTCGGCCGCACACGAGGAGCCGTCACTTGTGAGCGCTTACTCTCAAACGATGTCCCGAAAGAAGGGGCCCTGAGGGAACGCGCTCAGAGCGACCAGCTGGCCTGCAGGGACGGGCGCTTCGAGAACTCGGCGAACCATGCCGCCACCCCGGCATGCCTCGTGCGCCAATCGAAATCGCCGAATCGCAGGTCCAGATACCCAAGCGCGCAGGCCACGGCGAGGGTGCCGATGTCCACGCGCCCGGGTGCCAGCAGCGCCGGATTCGCGTTCAGGTGCGCCAGCGAAGTCTCGGCCTTGTCCAACTGCGCCGCTCGCCATTCGGGCCAGCGCAAACCCTCCGGCCGGGCCACATCCTCGTAGCGCGCCAGCAGTGCGCCGTCGAGGATGCCGTCCGCCAGCGACTGCAGGGTCAGCGCACTCCAGCGCGCCGCACCGCTGGCGGGAAACAGATTGCCGCCTCCCACGCTGTCCAGGTACTCGCAGATCACACGGCTGTCGTACAGGGCCTCGCCGTCGTCGGTGATGAAGGTGGGGACCTTGCCCAAGGGATTCTTGGCAATGATCTCCTGGTCGCGTTGGACCGGGTTCGCGTTCGATGGCAGCAACTGCACGCGCTCGCCGAGGCCGAGTTCGTGCGCCACCACCAGGCATTTGCGCACGTAGGGAGAGAAGGGAGAAAAGTAGATCTTCATGAGCCGAGGGGTTCCGTCGTTGAAAGTTCAGGCGCCGTTGCGAGATGCCGCCCGGCGATCCAGCCGAACGTCAATGCCGGGCCCAGCGTGATGCCGGGCGCCGGGTACTCCGCTGAAGGGCGCATGCGCTCGATCGCGCAGACGAGTCCAGGCGCCGTGGCCATGATCTCGTCTTCGGTGAGCGTGGAGTCGACGCGGGCTAGCAGCGCCCCTTCTTCGCCTGCCCCGGCGGGCAGTGGTAGCCGCCATCGCCCTGGTCGTCGTGGTCGTGATTGCTGTGTTTGCCGTTCTTTTGCTTGCCCGGCTTCCACTGGTCGTCGACCCAGCGCCATCCGCCGCTCGCCTGGACCCAGCGGCCCGGTGCATAGACGTAGTCCGGCCGGTCTTGCTGCCAACGGCCGCCCTGCCAGACGTAGTCGCGCTCGTTCCAGACCCAGCGACCCTGCACCCACACCTGGCCCGGGCGCGGTCCTGGGACCATTTCATAGCGCGGCGGCGGCGGCGCCATCTGCACGATGCCGGGCACGTTGATGTTGATGTTGACCTGCCCGAGGGCCGGGAAAGTGGCCGCCGCGGCAAGGGCGGCGAAGGCGAAGGTGGCAATGCGCAAGGGAAGCTCCATTCAACTCGTGGCTGGCCATTCTAGGGAAGCGGCCCAGTCGAACGCGCAGGGGTCGTCAGCGTCGGCTTTCGGGCCGTCCCCGAGCAAGCAGCAACTGATTCTGGACCAACGGCCAGAATCAGCTGAAGATGCGATCGAATCTGGACAACAGGGAGCGCCGCGACATGGATCGACGAGACTTCATTCGCCTGACCTCGGGAGGCGGCATCGCACTGGTCGCCGCAACCGGCACCGCCTGCAGCCAGCAGATGCCCGAGGATGCCGTCGCCGCGTGGAAAGGGCCCGGCGCCGAGCCTGACGCACGGCGCTGGATTCTTGGCTATGCCATCCTGGCGCCCCATTCGCACAACCTGCAATCGTGGCTGGTCGATCTGCGCACGCCGGGCGAGATCCTGCTGCGCTGCGACCTCACTCGCCTGCTCCCCGAAACCGATCCGTTCTCGCGGCAGATCATGATGAGCCACGGCACGTTCCTGGAACTGCTCGACATCGCGGCACGCGAGCGCGGCCTGAGGGCCGAGATCTCCTTGTTCCCGGAGGGTCCGTTCGGCCCCTCCAACCTCGACCAACGGCCGGTCGCGCGCATCCGCCTGATCGCCGACCCCACCATATCCAGGGACCCGCTGTTCGCGCAGATCCTGACTCGCCGCACCAACCGCAGCGCCTACGACCTGGCCCGCCCGGTGCCGCCTCATGCCTGGCAGACGATGATGGAGAGCGTGAAGCCGAATTCCTTGCGCTTCGGATTCGTCGGCCTGGATCAGCCCGATGCGCTCCAGCGCCACCGCGCCATTGCCGCGCAGGCGTGGCAGATCGAACTGACCACGCCGCGAACGATCATGGAGTCGTACAAGGTGCTGCGCGTGGGGGCCACGGAGATCGAACAGCACCGAGATGGCTTGTCCGTCCTCGATCGAATCCCCGTGTGGATGAGCCAGGTCGGGCTGTTCGACCGCAGCAGGCCGCCGGCGCCGGGTGACTACGCCACCACGAGCCAGATCAAGGACTTCAAGGCCAAACTCGATTCAACGCCAGGCTTTCTGTGGATGGTGACCGATGGCAATGACCGATCAACCCAGGTCAACGCCGGCCGAGCGTACGTCCGGGTGCAACTCGCCGCCACGGCTGCCGGCATTGCGCTGCAGCCACTCCAGCAGGCCTTGCAGGAGTATCCGGAGCAGGCGAAACCCCACGCGGAGGTTCGAAGCCTGCTGGATGCGTCGCCATCAAACCTGACGGTGCAGATGTGGGCACGTGCTGGCTTTGCACCGCCCGTCGGTCCCGCTCCGCGCAGGGGCGTGGACGCTCAGCTGGTACCAGCGTGAGTCGATGAAGACGTCCGGCTACATCCTGGTCGCAGGGTTGGTCTCGGCCGCGGCCGGCGCGGTGGCGCTGGGCCGGTGGCAGTGGCAGCGACAGGGCACCGCCCTTCGCGCGACGATGCGGACGGCCTGCCTGCCCCCGTCCGTGAAGACCTACGACGCTCGCGATATCGAAACGCTCCCGCCGCCCGTGAGGCGCTACTTCGAAGCCGCATTGCAGGACGGCCAGGCCATGATCTCCAGCGTTCGGTTCTCGCAGCAAGGGCAGTTTCGGCAGAAGGATGCCTGGCAGACCTTCAGCGCGACCCAGTTCGCGACGATGCACCCTCCCGGCTTCGACTGGGACGCGCGGATCAGGATGGCACCGGGCGCCGATGTCTGGGTTCGAGACACCTATGCCCTGGGCGCCGGATCCTTGCGCGCCGCGGTGCTCGGACTCGTGACCGTGGCGGACATGCGTGACACGGCGGCATCGGCACGCGGCGAATTGATGCGCTACCTCGCCGAAGCGGCGTGGTATCCGACCGCCCTGCTGCCCAGCCAGGGCGTGCGATGGGAGGGCATCGACGATGCGTCCGCGCGAGCGACGCTCTGCGACGGGACGACCACGGTCACGCTGGAGTTCAGATTCGGGACGGACGGCTTGATCGCGGCGGTGTGGGCCGCGTCCCGTCCGCGATCGGCGACCGAGTCTGCGCCGTGGCTGTGCCGCATCACCGGCTACGAGCTGCGAGCCGGCATGCGCGTCCCGCTACAGGGCGAAGTCGAATGGGAATTGCCGAGTGGGCCAGCGCCGTACTTTCAGGGGCTCGTGACGGACATCGACTATGAGTTCGCAGCGCGGTGATCGTGTCCCGATTGTTCCGGCTGGCGCTACGTGGCGCTGATGATCGGCTGCGCCCGGGCTTGATGGCGCGCGCCAACCAACTCCGCCGGATTGCGCATGCGGGAAGGGTTGGACCAGACGAGCCCCGCCCGGACGCGACCCAGGAAAGGGCGGAGCAGGCAGAATGCGCCGCACAGCCGGGTTCGGCCAGGACCGGACCTCCGGCGCCARCCCAAGAGTTTCAACAGGGATCACCGTGGCTGAAGGCCCCAAGGAGGACTGATGGCAGCTCGCCTCGACGGTTTCGAAGGTTTCATGACCCAAACCTTGCAGGAGTGGAACATTCCGGGCGCGGCGGTGTGCGTCATGTCGGGCGACGATCTGGTGCTGCGCCAGGGTTACGGATACCGGGACTGGGCCACTCGCGCTCCGTTCACGACGCAGACCCTCTTTCCCATCGCGTCCAACACCAAGCTCTTCACCTCGATGGCTGCGGGGCAGCTCGTTCAGCAAGGCCAGCTGACCTGGGATGAGCCCATTCGCGACAAGGTGCCCTCCATCCGATTTGCGACGCAAGCGCTGAACAGCACGGTGACCCTGCGCGACATGCTTTCGCATCGGACCGGGATCCATCGGCACGACAGCGTGTGGAACAAGTCTGCGCTCACACCCGCCGAGATCTTCGAGCGGCTGCGCCACCTGCGGCCGGTGGAGTCCCTGCGCCAGAGCTTCATCTACAACAACCTGATGTATGCCGCGGTCGGCCACATCATCCATATGCTCTCGGGGCAGCCGTGGGCCGAATTTGTCCGGGACCATCTGCTCGAACCGGCGGGGATGGGCAAGACCCTCTTCTCGCACGCCGCGCTGCTGGCGAGCACCGATCGGGCCGTGCCCTACATCGAGAAGCGGGATTCCGAAGAGCTCCTGCGCTTGCCGGATGAAGACCAACTGAGCGGATCAAGCGCTGCGGGCGGCATGGTTTCCACTCTGGAAGACATGTCCAAGTGGCTGCGACTCCTGATGGACGACGGTCGMATGGGCGAGCGACAGATCGTCCCCCGGCAGGTTGTCCAGGAAACAATGGCACCTGCCATGGCGCTGCCCAACACGCTGGCGTTGACGCGGGGGTGGCGCGAAATCCTGAATGTGACCTATGGCATGGGGCGGCACACCGCTGTGTACCGCGGCCATCTCATCAGCTACCACGGTGGGTTGCTCGATGGGGTCACGTCCCAGGTCCTGCTGCTGCCGCACGAACGCATCGGAGTGGTGACGTTCGTGATCGGCGACAGTTTCGGGGTTCTGCGCGACACCATCGCCTACCAGGCCGTCGAGCGCCTGCTTGGCCTGGCACCCACGCCGTGGCACGAACGCTGGCTTGCCGTGAAGAAAGCCTTCCGCACAGGCATGACCCAGGCACGGCAACGCGCGGGAAACGAGCGCATACCAGGCACCGTGCCCTCGCACCCACTCACGGCGTATGTCGGTGAGTACGAGCATCCGGCCTATGGACGGACGGTGATCCGCCACGACCCCGAAGGACTCCGCTTCGCGTTCCGTGCTGCGGACCTGGCACTCGGTCACGTGCACTACGACCGATTCGACACCCCCGACGACGAGCTCCGAGGCAAGTGGTCGCTGAACTTCACCACGGATCCGCAGGGCGACATCGGCGCGCTGCACATGGTGCTCGACCAGGCCGAGGCGACATTCACCCGCGTCGCACCCCACCCGACAGTCGACGACCTCCGGGACCTGTGCGGCACATTCGAAACCGCGTCGGGCGTCAAGTGGCAGGTCGGCGTCAAGAACGGTGCGCGGCTCTATCTGTGCTTTCCGGGCACACCCGACGTAGAACTCGTGCCCTACAAAGCCTCCCGCTTCAGGATTGCGCAGTTCCCGGATCGGGTCTACGCGTTCGAAACGGACGAGGCTGGCCGGTGCCGTCTGCGCATCGCTGGGCCCGAGGGCGTCTATCTGCTGACGCGCGTCGAGCTGTGACGCCGCTGCGCTGCAGCCGGCGCGACGGCGGTGGCGTTCACCGGCGCTGCAGCACCTTGAGCACGCCGAGCGCGGCGGCGCACTTGAGGCCGCCCGACCCGATCACCACCGCCACCTTCGGCTTTCTCCTGTGCTCCGGCGGCCCGGGAGGCCCCTGCTTCATGCGACTTCCGCCGGCTCCGGGCTCTGCCGCATCAGCTCGCGCAGGTACGGCAACTGCTCCTCGGCGGCGCGCTCGCCGGCTTCGATGATGTAGGGGATCTTGTCGGTATCGAACAGCCGCACGCGCTGCTCGAAGCGCGGAATGATCGGGATGATCTCACTGTGGTGGGCCAGGCTGTGGAAGGCGAAGTTCGACTTCAGCAGGTTGTTCGACATGATCGCGCTGAGCTGGAAGGCGAAGCGACCGGCCGAGTGGATGCTGGACTGGTAGGGGCTCTCGAAGCCGGCCGCCACGATCACGTGGGCGCCCTGCCGGATGGCGACGCCGATCGGCAGCGGGTCGGACAGGAAGCCGTCGATCAGCAGCTTGTCACCGATGCGCCAGGGCGAGAAGGCGAACGGCAGCGCGATGCTGGCGCGCACCGCATCCACCAGGCGGCCCGACGACAGCACCACCTGCTCGCCGTTGGCGAGGTCGGTGGCGGTGACGTGCAGCGGCGTCGGCAGGTCCTCGATGCGGGTGTCGCCGAAGGCGCTCTGCAGCCGCTGCATGATCATCCGGTCGTCGCGCAGGCCGTAGGTGGCCTTGTCGAAGCGCAGCCAGCGCGGCGCCACGGTCTGCAGCAGCGCCCGGGTGTTGCGCCTGTTCGCCACTTCCTTGGTCCACAGCCGACGCGTCATGTCGGCCGCCACGTCCGCATCGTGCCCGGCCGCCATGACGGCCGCATACATCGCACCGGCGCTGCAGCCCACCACCATGTCGAGCTCGAAGCCTTCGCGTTTGAGCACGGTCTGGATGCCGATGGCGGCGGCGCACTTCACGCTGCCCGAGCCGATGACCAGCGCGATGCGCTTGCGCCCGTGCGCGGATCCAGATGATTTCATCGCAGTTCTCCACCGCGCGTGGTTCGATCCACGCCGTATGACATCGCAGGACCGAAGCCAGGAACACCGCGGAACCGGCTCTGCCGGGCCGCTGGTGTTGCCCCCTTGAGGGGGGAGGCGGCGACACGAAGTGAGCAAGCAACGGGGGTGGGTGTCATTGCACTTCGGCGTCGAAGCTCGCCACGGCCGAGCCGACGTCGCCATAGAGCCTCAGGATGCTCGTGAAGCCCGACAGCTCCAGCACCCGCAGCACGCCGGGCTGGACGCCCGCGAGCCGGAAGTCGCCGCCCTGGCGCCGCGCGTCCTTGAGGGTCGCGAGCAGCGCCCTGAGGCCGGCGCTGCTGGTGTAGACCACCTCGCTGAAGTCGGCCACCAGCCGCACCCGTTGTTCGCTGACCGCCTTGCCGAGCGCCGCCATGAGGTGCTCGGCGGTGAGGCTGTCGACGCTGCCGCTGATGGCCGCAATGGTGACGTCGCCGGGGGTGATGTGGATCTGCATGGGAACTCCTCTGCTCTGGATTAGGGACGGATCTGCTTGACGAGCGTCAGGTGGTTGCCGCGCTCGGGGTCCGGCCGGTAGCGCACCTCGTCGACCATCTGGCGCACCAGGTGCCAGCCGAGGCCGCCGATCGGGCGCTCCTCCCACGAGGCGTCGAGCGAGGGCGCGGCCAGCGAGTCCGGATCGAAGGCGCGCGCACGGTCGGCGATCTCGATCGTCATCGGACAGCTTTCCCAGTCGCACGCCAGCGTGATCGGACCCGGCGGGCCGTCGGCGTAGCCGTGCGTGATGACGTTGACGCTGACCTCCTCGACCGCCAGCCGGACCTCGTCGCGCACCTCGCGGCTGGCACCGGCGCGCCGGCAGGCCTGGTCGGCCACGGCGAGCAGATCGGGCAGGTTGTCCAGCGTGGCGGTGCGGGTGATGCTGAGCCTGTTCATCCAGGCTCTTTCGGCAGGAGTGCGCGCGCGATCTTGTCCATCAGCCGCGCCAGGTCGACCGGCTTGGTGTCGAAGTCGTTGCAGCCGGCGGCCATGGCGCGCTCGCGATCGCCCGACATCGCGTGCGCCGTGAGCGCGATCACCGGGATCGCCCGGGTCGCCGCATCGGCCTTCAGAACGCGGGTCGCCTCCCAGCCGTCCATCACGGGCAGGCTCATGTCCATGAGGATCAGGTCCGGTGCGGCGCTCGCGGCCAGCGCCACGGCCTGCGCGCCGTCGATGGCGGCCGAGATCTGGAAGCCCTGGCGCGACAGCCTGCGCGACAGCATGTCGAGGTTCATCTCGTTGTCCTCGACGATCAGGATCCTAGGCATGGGCCAGGCCCCTCCTGGCGGCCACCGGCGCCGGCACGCGAACGACGAAACGGGCGCCCGCGCCGACCTGGCTGTCGACGTCGATCGTGCCGCCCATCAGTTCGCAATAGTGGCGCGTGATGGCCAGGCCCAGGCCGCTGCCGCCGAAGCGGCGCGTGCTGGAGCTGTCGGCCTGCGCGAAGGCGCGGAACAGCAGCTCGCGCTGGGCGCCGGAGATGCCGATGCCGTTGTCGCTCACCTGGATCACGAGCATCTGGGTCTCGGGCTCGTGCCGGACGTTGAGCACGACCTCGCCGTCGCGCGTGAACTTGCCGGCGTTCGATAGCAGATGGGCCAGGATCTCCCGGATCTTCTCCGCATCGCCCAGCAGGCGCAGCGGCGGGACGTCGCAAAACAGGCTGAAGACGTTGCCGTTGCGCTCGATCTGCTCGCGCATCTCCTGCGCCACGTCCGCCACCAGTTCGTCGGGCCGGAACGGCGCGTTGAAGACCTCCGCCTGGCCGGCCTCCATCCTGGAGAGGTTGAGCACGCCCTCGACCATGGCCAGCAACGTCATGCCCGCGCTGCGGATCTTCTGCACGTCGCCGACGCGATCGGCCTCGCCGATGTCCATGAACTCCGATTCGAGCAGCTCGCTGTAGCCGATGATGGCGTTCAGCGGCGTGCGCAGCTCGTGGCTCATGTTGGCCAGGAAGGCGCTCTTGGTCCGGTTGGCCGAATCGGCCAGCATGCGCGCGAGTTCGAGCTGCCGGTTCTTCAGCGTGATCTGCTCGTTGCGCTGGATCACTTCGCGCCGCGCCGCCAGCGCGCGCTGGGCCTGCGAATACGAATGGACGCCGAACATCAGCAGGTAGGGCACGAAGCAGACCACCGACAGCAGCGCGGTACGCAGCGATGACTCCAGCTGCAGATCGAAGCCGTTGGCGGCCGCGCCCAGCAACGCCCCGGCCAGCCAGGCGACGAAGCCGCGCTGAGCCAGCGGCGGGCCGCCCAGGCTCAGGATCGACAGCAGGCCCGAGCTCAGCATCAGCGTGCTGGGCCACAGCGAGAAGGACACCAGCCCGCTCAGGACGCCGAACAGCAGCGCGTCGACCATCAGGTTGCGGTGTTCGGCCCGGCGGCTGTCGGGCGCCCGGCGCGCCACCCAGCGTGCCAGCGGCGCCCACAGGAAGCCGTGGAAGACGAGCACCGCCCAGGCCCACGGCGGCGGCGGCCGCTCGAGGAAGTGCGACACCAGCACCACCAGGACCAGCAGGCTGGCCCAGCGCCGCACGCCGTAGTCGAGCTCGACGATCGGGTGTGTCTTGCGCGCGCCAAGCCCGCCCGCAACAGCTTCAGCCGTGGGAACCATACAGAAAGTAATAATTGTGTTTTCTTTCGTTTGCAGATTAAGCTGCGCCCGGGCTGGAAAACTGTCCGCAGCCGYCAATCTCACTTGCCGAACGCGCCAAGGAACGGACACCGCAATTCATCGAAGGACCGACCTCGTGACGCCCACCGCCGCCTTGCCGTTCAACATGCTTGCCGGGATCCAGAAGGCCGGCATCGACCTCGCAGCGCTCGCGGTGCAGGCCGGGCTCTCGCCGGAGGCGTTGCGCAAGCCGCTCAGCGCGGAACAGGCGGACCGCTTCTTCACGGTGGCCTACGAACGGATCGGCGATCCGGCCGTCGGGCTGGCGCTGGGCATGCAGCCGATGCGGCCCGAACTATTCGGCGTGGTCGGCTTCTCGGCCATGACCTGCAGCAGCTTCGGGGCGGCGCTGGCGCGCATCGCACGCTACAACGCCCTGGTGTCGGCCTGCGAACTCGACATCGTGCCGGACGCCGACGAGGCCGCGGTGCGCGTGCGCTACGGCGGCCCCGGGCGCCCGTACAGCCGCTGCCGGATGGATCTGCAGATGGGGACGCTGCTGAACTTCGGCCGCCTGTTCACCGAGCGCGAGATCACGCCGGTGCGCCTGACGCTGATCGGAGAGCCGCCGCCCTATCACGCGCGTTATGCCGAAGTGTTCTCGTGTCCGGTGCTGTTCGGCCAGCCGCACGACTCGATCGTGTTCCGCCGCAGCGACCTGGACCTGCCGCTGGTCAGCGCGAATCCGACCGTCGCCGCCCTGTTCGAGGATGCCGCGGAGCGCGACCTGATGGCCCACCGGTCCCCGCGCGACACCGCCCATGTGGTGCGCGAGGCGCTGCGGCAACTGCTGCACGGCGATGTGCCGAGCATCGCTCAGGTGGCCGGCGCGCTGTTCGTGAGCGAGCGCACACTGCAGCGCCGRCTGGCGCGCGAAGGGGTCCAGTTCAGCACGCTGCTGGACGAAGCCCGCCTCGAGATGGCGCGGCGCTACCTCGCGGCCGGCCGCGCGAGCCTGACCGAGATCGCCTACCTGCTCGGCTTCGTCGACCCCAACTCCTTCTTCCGTTCCTTCAAGCGCTGGACCGGGAAGACGCCGGCCGACTACCGGCTCGGCAACGGCGTCGAGCCGGCGAAGACGACGCCACGGGCCCCTGCCTCTTCGGCCGCGCCTTACGGCGCGACAGAACCCACGTTCTTGCGTGGCATGAAAATCGAGTAGTTGCCATTGGCCTGCGCGACCAGGGTGTCTCCAGAGAAGATCCTCGACTCGAGATTGGCGATGGTCCTGCCTCGGCTGACGAGTTCAGTGACGCACCTGATGAGGCCGGAAGCCACGGGCTTGAAGTAGTTGATCTTCACCTCGATCGTGGCGCAGATCTCGTCTTCGGCCAGTGTCGGGTAGAGCGCGACGCCCATGCCGGTGTCCGCGAGCGCGAAGATGACGGCGCCATGCACGACATCGTGCGGATTGCGGTGATGTTCCTCGACCTGCAGCGTGCACTGGCTGAAGCCGGCACGCTGCTCTTCAACGATGAGGCCGATGAGGTCTGCGTAGGGGTGGTTCATCGGCAGGATTCTGCACCCTGACGCTTGACTTCAGCGGCGCCAACGGCGCGCTCGATGGACATTCAGACCACGGGCCGGGGTGCGGCGCCTACCGAACGACGGCGCTGGCCCCCCCGAGCGCGTGGCCAGGGCCGCAGCCGACGGCTCGGCGGCTTCGACGACAGCGTGCTGACGATGCTGTCCAACATCTGCAAGCCCGAGGGGCGTGACGGAAAAGCCGCGATGAAAATTGAGAATCATCGCATCTCGGCATGGGCCCAGTCGCCGTCTATTCTTTGCGCGGCAACAAGACAAGGGAGGTACGCCATGAACGATTTCGCCTTTCAGAACGAGCTTTTGAAATGCATCAGGACTGCTCAGGACAATGCGAATTTTTGGCTGCGCAGTGGAAGCAACCCATACCCCGAAAACGAGCTCAAAGACCGACTCGAACATGAATTCAATCGGCTCAATCGGCGACTGACGCAGAGCGCCGTGGTCGTCGATTCGATTCGTTTGAAGGAAGACCGGGTGTCCGACGACCACTGGAACCACACAGCCGCACGGATGACGGGCGGAGCCGTGTGGGCGCTGGGTCAACCAGTGCTGAAAAAGAGGTTCGTGATGCCGGGGTCGGCTCCGGGCACATCGATCGCATCGAAGTATCTGTCGCGGGCATTCCCTCAGAAATTGCCCGTGAGAATTCTCAAGACAAACGTCCTCGGCAGAGTGATTGGCAGAGCATTCCCGGCCGTGGGGGGCACGATCATCGCGATCGATGTCATCGAAACGCTCCTTGTGAAGAGTGCCGATGGCGGGTCTCGATACATGGCTGACGGTGGAGATTTCGGAGGTGCCGGTGCAAGCAGATCATGGTGACAACGAGCTTCCAGACTTCGAGGCACTCTATCGGTTCCTCGCAGAATGGTTTCCGGAAAAGAAATTCAATGACGATTCGCCGAACTGGCGTCTGGAAGAGGACTTGGATTGCTATGGTGACGACGCCTATGACCTGCTCGCAAGGTTCTCCGAGCAGTTCAAGGTCGACGTGTCCGAATTCGATCTGTATGCCCACTTCGCGCAAGAGGGGGCGGTCGGCTTCCTGCTTCGCAGGCTCTTCCGGCAGAAGCGGGAATTGAAACCCTCGCCATCGATTCAGGATTTGAAGCACGCCATCACGACACGACGACTGCGCTAGCTGCGCGGATCGACGGCGCCGAGCTTTTCGCGCGTGCGCTCAGCTGCGCCTTCGCGCGCTCGACGTCGCGCAACCGGACCGCAGGCGTAGTAGGTCCCTAACCCGCTCGGCCCGCCTTCCGGGCGGTGAATTCCTTCATGAAATGCTGGGGTTCGCCCGTGAGGAAAGCCGCTGCGAACTCACCCACGCCATCGCGGATGGACGTCTCCAGCGGCTCCTGCTGCCATTGCCGCAGCAAGCGCTTCTGCTGGCGCACCACAGCGGGTCCGTAGGCGGCGAGTTGACTTGCCACGCGAGCCACTTCGGTGTCCAGCCTGTCGGCGGGCACCAGAGTGTCGACCACACCCCATGCCAGAGCCTGCGTCGCATCGATCGAATCCCCGGTCAAGAGCATCCAGTTGGCGCGGGCATTGCCGATCAGCCGCGGCAGCAAGGCCGCATGAATGATGGAGGGAATTCCCACCTTGATTTCCGGCATTCCGACATGCGCCGCAGCCGATGCGATGCGCAGGTCGCACGCGAGAGCCAGCTCAAGGCCTCCGCCCAAGGTCCAGCCCGGGATGCGGGCGATGACAGGCACCGCGAGTTGTCGTATCGCTTCGCAAAGCTCACGCAGGTTGTCGATGAAGACCCGTGCGCTCGCCGGGTCCAGCGCGCCCATTTCCTTGATATCGGCACCGGCAACAAACGCCTTGTCGCCAGCCCCGCGCAGGATGACCACACGCACTTCGGCGTCGCCCGATAGCTGGCGAAATGCCTGGATCAGGTCCGAAATCACCGGCGACCCGAGGATGTTGAGCGATCCGGCATCGCGGATGGTGACAGTCACCACGCCCTGGTCGTCGATGCGCACATCGGCAT
>NZ_JBFUCI010000026.1:0-28707 GCF_056405335.1 Variovorax sp. P1_H12_2 | reverse complement strand
CCGTGGGCGCGGTCATCGCGATGGCCGCGCACCTGGAGGGCAAGTCGGCGAGCGTGCTGGACTTCATGGGCTTTGCGCAGAAGGGCGGCGCGGTGCTGAGCTTCGTGCGCCTGGCCGACACGCCCGAGCGGCTGAACCAGGTGCGCATCGACACCCAGCAGGCCGATGCGATCCTGGCCTGCGACGTGGTGGTCGGTGCCTCGCCCGAGGCGCTGCAGACCGTGCGCCACGGCCGCACGCGCATCCTGGCGAACATGCACGAGATCCCGGTGGCCGAGTCGCTGCGCAACCCGGATGCGGACCTCAAGGTCGAGCTGCTGCTCGAGAAGATGCGCTTCGTGGCCGGCCGCGAACAGGTCCGGACCTTCGACGCCCAGACGCTGGCGGAGGAGTTCCTGGGCGACACGCTGGCATCGAACATCCTCGCGGCCGGCTATGCGTGGCAGTGCGGCCTGATTCCCCTGAGCCTGGAGGCCCTGACCCGCGCGATCGAACTCAACGGCGTCGCCGTGGCGGCCAACCAGTTGGCGTTCTCGCTCGGCCGCCTGGCGGCGGGCGATCCGCAGGCCATCGATGCCGTGCGCGGTGCGCCGGCCGCGCTGGCTGAGGACGAGTCGCTGGAGGCGCTGGTCGCCAGGGCTGTGCGGCATCTGGCCGGGTATCAGAACGCGGCCTGGGCCCGGCGCTTCGAGGCCCGGGTGGGGGCGGTGCGGCAACGCGAGTCTGCGCTGGCCGGTGGCGACCCTTCGCTGCCCGTCACGCGCAATGCGGCCCAGAGCCTGCTCAAGCTCATGAGCTACAAGGACGAGTACGAAGTGGCGCGCCTCTACAGCGACGGCGGCTTCCGCGCGAAGCTTGCCGAGCAGTTCGAAGGCGATCTCAAGCTCGAGTTCCACATGGCGCCGCCGTTCCTCGCGCGGCCGACGAACGGTCAGCCGCCGGTCAAGATCCGCCTCGGCGGCTGGATGCTGCCGGCGATGAAGTGGCTGGCGCGCGGCAAGGTGCTGCGCGGCACGGCCCTCGACCTTTTCGGCCACACCGCGGAGCGTCGGCTGGAGCGCGAGCTGATCGGGCGCTTCGATGCGCGGCTCGACGAATTGATGGCCGGGCTGTCGCCGTCCAACCAGCGGCTGGCGGCGCAGATTGCCGCCGTGCCGCTGGCGATCCGAGGCTACGGCCACGTGAAGCTCGCCAACCTCGCGCTGGCCCGCGGCCGCGAGGCCGAGTTGCTGCATCGCTTCGCGCCGGAGCGCTATCCGCGGCCGGCGGTCGAGGCGAAGGCGGGGCAGATCCGCGGCATCGCGGTGGTGGCGCACTAGGACTCGCTGCGGAGCGCGCCCCGCGGCATCGCCAGCACGATGCCCGCGGCCAGCAGGTTGGCGGCCACGCTCGCCAGGATCGGCACCGTGTAGCTGCCGCTGATGTCGAAGGCGAACCCGGCGGCGCTCGGCCCGATCAGCGTCCCGAAGGCCACGCTGGTATAGAGCACGCCGATGATGCCGCTGACATGCCGCCCGCCGAATCGGTCCATCACCACGGCCGGCAGCACCGCCACCCAGCCGCCGTAGAAGACGCCGTAGACGAAGGCGAAGGTCGCCAGCGGCCACCAGCCCGTCGCCATCGCCCAGATCGCGAGGGACAGCGCCATGCCGACGAACATGGCGACCAGGGCCCGGTCGCGGCCCATCCGGTCCATCAGCCCGCCCAGGAAGAAGCGGCCAGCCGTGCTGCCGATGCCGATGACGCCGAGCAGCAGCACCGCCGATGACGGCGCCACGCCCTGGTCCATCGCAGAGGGCACCAGGTGCACGAAAGGCACGAAGACACCCAGCGAGCAGAGCAGGCAGGCGCCATAGAGAACCGCGAACTGCCGCGATCCGAGCGCTTCGCGCACCGACATCCCTGCCGCGCGCTGCGCCGGATCGGCGGGGCCCGCGGGATCGCCGTCAGGGAACAGCCCGCGAGCATGCGGGTCGTTCTCGATCAGGAGCGCCATGCCCGCACCGACGACCATGGCCAGGACACCGAGGACGGCATAGCCGCCGCGCCAGCCAAGTTGTGCGATCAGCAGCGCGGCCAGCGCCGGCATGACGAGCGTGCCGACGCCGATGCCGCTGACGGCCAGCCCGGACGCCAGCCCGCGCCGCCGGGAGAACCAGCGCTGCACGGCCCCGACCGCGGGGACGTAGGCGCAGCCGACGCCCAGGCCCACCCCGAGCCCGTAGGCCAGGTAGACCTCGGTGAGGCTGCGCGCGAGGCTGGCCGCGACCAGGCCGGCGCCGGTCAGCAGCATCCCGGCGAGCGCCAGGCGCCGCGAGCCCCAGCGGTCGGCCAGCGGTCCGCTGACGCAGCCGAACGCGAAGTACAGGAAGCCGGCGAGCGAGAACACCACCGAGGTCGAGCCGCGCGAGGCCGCGAATTCCTGCTGCAGCGATGCTGCGAAGGCGCCGAAGGTGTAGGCGCTGCCGAAGCCGACGAAAGTCACGGCGAAGGCGCCCGCGACCACCCACCAGCCGTGGAACAGGCGTCGAGGGCGGCGCAGTACCGTGGCATCAGTCATCGCGCGTTTTCCTTTGCTTCGATTCGGATCAGAATTGCTAAGCTGGATGTTCACCAATCGGCATTGGAAAAGCAAACCATGAATTGATGCCGATTGAAGTTAGTAAAACTAAATGATCCTGAAGCATCTCCCGCCGCTGGGCGCACTTCGCGCCTTCGAGGCCTCGGCGCGCCACCTCTCGGTCAAGAAAGCGGCMGAGGAGTTGTGCGTGACGCCCGGCGCGGTCAGCCAGATGCTCAAGGCGCTCGAAGAGAAGCTGGGCATCGCGCTGTTCGAGCGCGTGAATCGCGGCATCGTGCTGACCGGCGCCGGGCGCGAGTACCTGCCGCCGATCCGCAATGCCTTGCGGCAGATCGCCGAGGCGTCCGGGCGCATCGCGGCAGCGGCCGAGTCGGGCCTGCTGACTGTCAGCGTCACGCCCTTCTTCGCCGCGGCCTGGCTGGTCCCGAGGCTGCAGGACTTCCAGGATGCCCATCCGGACATCGATCTGCAGGTGGTCGCCAGCACCGCGCTCGTGAACTGGTCGCGCGATGGCGTGGACGTCGCGATCCGTCACGGTCTCGGGCGCTACCCGGGTCTGCACAGCGACAAGCTGGTCGCCGTGGAGGTGGTGCCGGTGGCGGCGCCGGCGCTGGCCGMCCGGCTGGGGCGGCCAGCCTCCGCGGCGGCGCTGCTGCGCTGGCCGCAGGTGCACGAGGCCGAGCGCAGCGGCTGGCATCGGTGGTTCCAGGCGCAGGGCATCGACGAGATCGGCCCGGCCCGTGGCCCCGCCTACGACGACGCCGGTCTGCTGCTGAGGGCCGTGCTGGCGGGGCAGGGCGCGGGCCTGCTGCCGGCGGCGATGGTGGCGCCCGATCTCGCCGAAGGGCGCCTGCTGAGACTCGCGGACGACGCCCTGCTCGAAGACCTGGCGTACTACCTGCTCGTTCCCGAGGGAAGCCAGTTGCGGGCCAAGGTGGCCGCGTTCCGGGCGTGGATCCTGGGCGAGGCTGCGGTCGAAGCAGACGCCGGAACCCCGAAAGGCGTTGTGCGCACGCTACGAATCAGGGAATGATGGGACGGAAGTCGCGTCGGCGGCCAATTAAGATCAGGCGTTAGCGCCTGGCGCCCAGGGGCGCGTGGCACAGGGCGGCATCGGGTCGCAGAGTTTTTCAATTGCGGTGCGCAGTGCCGCAGGCAGGGGCCCCTCGCGAGGGGCCTTTTTTTGTGGCGTGGATGACAGGGGCGTGAAGGCCATGATGGGTAATTCGTCGTTCGCAGGGCTGGGCAACTCGTCCTTTGCAAGCCTCACACCGGCGCCTGCGTCTGCCGACGAGGCCGAGCCGTGGGTGCGCGGTGAGCTGATCCGCAGCCTGATGCGGGCCTCCCGCGGCTCCTACCTGCTGGCGGCGGCGCTGATGCCGGCCATGGTGGGCCTGAGCTGGGGCCACGTGCCGCCCTGGCAGCTGATGGCCTGGCTCGCGATCGGCATCGTCGCTACCGGTTGCCGGATCTGGGGCGAGCAGCTCTATGCCAGGGACTACGCCGACCGCGACTCGGCCGCGCAACAGTACTTCGTCGAGCGCTATCGCTATCTCTGGAGTGCCAGCGGCTTCGCCTGGGGCCTGTCGATCCTGATCTTCTTCGAGCGCACGCCGCTCGTGAACCAGTTCATGAGCTGGCTGATCGTCGCCGGCGTCGCGACCTTCCCGCTCAACGGCCTGGCCCTGCATCCGCCGCTGCTCAAGCGCTACGTCAACACGCTGTTCTTCACGATGCTGGCGGCGATCGCCTGGCGCATGATCGAACTCAAGTTCGAGCGGCCGCATTTCCACTACGGCTTCCTGCTGCTGCCGGGCCTGCACTGGTGGCTGCTGCTGCGGGCCGGCCGGCGCATCCACGAGACCGCGCGCAACAGCTTCGAGCTGCTGTTCCACAACCACATCCTGATCAATTCGCTGACCCAGCAGCGGCAGGCGGCGGTGTCGGCCGTGGCGATGAAGAACCGCTTCCTGGCCAGCGCGGCGCACGACATGCGCCAGCCCGTGCTGGCGCTCTCGCTCTATGCCGACTGGCTGCGCAACGAGCCCGAGCTGGTGGCCGAGATCGCGCCGAAGATCGTGCGGGCCACGCACGCGGTGAACGCGCTGTTCGATTCGCTGTTCGACCTCGCCCGCATCGATTCGGGACAGGTGCGGCTGCACATCGAACGGGTCGAAGTGGCGCAGCTGCTGCACGACCTCGAACTGCAGTACCGGCCGGTGGCCGAAGCCAAGGGGCTGGGCTTTCGCATGCACGTGACGCCCGGCACCRTCTTGACCGACCCGATCCGGGTGCGTCGCATGATCGGCAACCTGCTGGCCAACGCGATCAAGTACACGGCCGAGGGCGGCATCCTGCTGGCCTCGCGGCAGACCCGCGACGGCCTGCGGGTCGAGGTCTGGGACACGGGCATCGGCATCGCGCGCGAACACCTGCGCGACGTCTTCCTGGAGTTCTACAAGGTGGCCGACCATGCCGGCACCTCGGACGGCTTCGGCCTCGGCCTGGCGATCGTGGCGCGGCTGTCGCACGCGCTGGGGCATCCGGTCAGCGTGCGCTCGCGCCTRGGCCGTGGCAGCGTGTTCCGCGTCGCCTTGCACGACGCCGACGAAACGCAAGCCCAGACCCGCATCTCAGGCGCCGTAGGCTGAGCCCCGGCCGGCGCAGCCAGGCCCGTTGGTGAAACACCGAGGAACCGGCTTTGCCGGGCCTCTGGTGTTGCCCCCCGGAGAGGGGGTGGGCGCCCGGACACGAAGTGCCGGGCAACCTGGGGGTCAGCCCGACAACAATCCGTTGGTGCGCGCGTGGTGGAGGGCCTGCGTGCGGCTCTTCACACCCAGCCGCCGGAACAGCCGCCACAGGTGCACCTTCACCGTGTGCTCGCTGATGTCGAGCTCGGTCGCGATGTCGCGGTTGCTCATGCCCTGGTCGAGCATGGCGATCAGCTGGGTCTGGCGCTTCGACAGCTTGCTGTTGGCCGCGGCCACCGGCTCCTCGGCATCGGTGTCGGCCATCAGCAGGCCCCGCAGCGCGGCGGTCAGCTCGGCCGAGCTGGCCGATTTCTCGATGTAGGTGTCGGCGCCGGCCTCGATGCAGGCCTCTTCCATGTCGGCCGACGGCGAGGCCGAGTAGACCGCGATCGGCACGTCCGGATAGGCCAGCTTGACGGCCACGACGCCCGAGACGCCCGTGGTGTCCGGCAGCTTGAGGTCGAGGCAGAAAAGGCCCGGCGCCCCATGTTGCTTGACCGCTGCGGTCAGCTTGTCGAGCCGTTCGAGCTCGACGATGTTCTCGGCCGGTCGCAGGCGCCTCAGCACCATCACGATGGCGTCGCGCATCAGGGGGTGGTCGTCGATGACATAGATACTCATGATTTACTCGCTGTGTCCGCAGGTCGGGCGGCTGCCCTTCGCTGCGGGTGATTGACCCTTAGCCTTCGCTCGCCGCATCGGCTGCCGCAAGCGCCTCCAGTGCGGCAGAAGCCGCACGCATACCCTCGTCGTCCATCGGCTCGAGTTGCGCCGCGAGCAGCGCCAGGGCCGCCGCCCGCTGCTGGCGCAGCGTGCCGATGGCACGCCCGGCCTCCTGCGGCGAAGCGAACCCCCGGCTTTGTACCAGCTGCACCCCGTGGGAGTCGAGCAACTTGAAATAGAACTGCCCGTCGCGCTCGCGATATTGCTTGAAGCTCGGACCCGCGACCTTGGCCACCTTGGCCGCCTTGCGCGCCGCCGCCTTGTCCTGGCTGGCGAGGTTGCGCAGGCCGACCGCGTGCCGCAGATCGGCCACGAAGGGCCGCGACAGCGCGCGCGCCTTCTCGGCGCCGGCGCGCAGGATCGACTCGATCCGGGCCGGGTCGTTCAGGAGCGCGTCGTAGTGCTCCCGCATCGGCGCCACTTCGCGGTCGATGCGCTCGAACAGCAACTGCTTGGCGTCGCCCCAGCCGATGCCGTCGGCGAAGGCCTTGCGCAGGGTCTCGGTCTCCTGGTCGTCGGCGAAGGCCTGGTAGATCTGGAACAGCGCCGAACCCTCGGTGTCCTTGGGCTCGCCCGGGGCGCGCGAATCGGTCACGATGCCGTTGATCAGCTTCTGCAGCTGGGCGCGCGGCGTGAAGAGCGGGATCGTGTTGTCGTAGCTCTTGCTCATCTTGCGGCCGTCGAGGCCCGGCAGCGTCGCCACCGAGTCGTCGATCTCGGCCTCGGGCAGCGTGAAGTGCTCGCCGTAGAGATGGTTGAAGTGCTGCGCCATGTCGCGCGCCATCTCGATGTGCTGCACCTGGTCGCGGCCCACCGGCACCTTGTGGGCGTTGAACATCAGGATGTCGGCGCCCATCAGCACCGGGTACATGAAGAGGCCGGCGCTGACGTCGGCGTCCGGGTCCTCGCCCTTGGCCGCGTTCTTGTCGACCTGCGCCTTGTAGGCATGGGCGCGGTTGAGCAGGCCCTTGCCGGTGACGCAGGTCAGGAACCAGGTCAGCTCCGGGATCTCGGGGATGTCCGACTGGCGGTAGAACGTGACCCGCTCCGGGTCGAGGCCGCAGGCCAGCCAGGTGGCGGCGATCTCGAGCGTCGAGCGCTGGATGCGGGCCGGCTCGTCGACCTTGATCAGCGCGTGGTAGTCGGCCAGGAAATAGAAGCTCTGGACATCGTCGCGGCGGCTGAAGCGCACCGAATGCCGCACCGAGCCGACGTAGTTGCCGAGGTGCGGCGTGCCGCTGGTGGTGATGCCGGTGAGGAAGCGGGTGGGCGTGTCGGGAGGAATGGCCATGGGGAGTTCAGCGAATGAGGGCGGTGAGCGGGCTCAGCAGCAGGGAGATGGCCTGGTAGCCGAAGGCCATCAGCGGGCTCAGCCACCAGGTGCTGACGACGCCGGCGATGACCAGGCCCATCACGATGAAGAAGCCGTAGGGCTCGATGCGGGCCAGGAATTCCTGGGCCGCGCCGCGCGGCAGCAGGCCGGCCAGCACGCGGCCGCCATCGAGCGGGGGCAGCGGAAACAGGTTGAAGGCCCACATCACGAGGTTGACCAGCACGCCGCCCTGGGCCATCTTGATGAAAAAGGTTTCAT
The DNA here is from genome assembly GCF_056405335.1 of Variovorax sp. P1_H12_2. Classification (NCBI taxonomy): domain Bacteria; kingdom Pseudomonadati; phylum Pseudomonadota; class Betaproteobacteria; order Burkholderiales; family Comamonadaceae; genus Variovorax; species Variovorax sp. P1_H12_2. The sequence goes on along the minus strand of NZ_JBFUCI010000026.1, from coordinate 21,062 downwards.
TGATGCCGGCGGCGACCAGGCCGACCAGGAACAGCGCCCACAAGATGGCCTGGATGAAGTTCGAGACCGGGCCGGCCAGGGCGACCCAGATCATGTCGCGCTTGGGGTGGCGCAGGCGGCCGAAGTTGACCRGCACCGGCTTGGCATAGCCGAACAGGAAGGCCCCCGAGGTGGCGAAATACAGCAGCAGCGGCATCAGGATGGTGCCGATCGGGTCGATGTGCTTGATCGGGTTGAGCGTCACGCGGCCCATCACGTAGGCCGTGTTGTCGCCGAAGTACCGTGCCACGTAGCCATGCGCGGCTTCATGGATGGTGATCGCGAAGATCACCGGCAGGGCGTAGATCAGGACGGTTTGTATGAGATTTGAAATATCCACCGCCTGGATTGTCTCAGACCGCCCGGGGCCGGCTCAGAGACCCAGAACGGCCAGCGGGCCGCGCCCCTGCCGCACCAGCAGCGGCTCGCCGCCGGCACCCATCGGCGTCAGGTCGACCACGGTGGTCGGCTCCGAGGCGCAGGCGCCGGCGTCGATCACCGCGCCGATCTGCTTCTCGAAGCGCTCGCGGATCAAGGTGGCGTCGTTCAGCGCCTCGGTCTCGCCGGGCGGGATCAGCGTGGTGGCCAGCAGCGGCTCGCCGTGCAGCGTCAGCAGTTCCAGCAGCACCCGGTGATCGGGCACGCGCAGGCCGATGGTCTTGCGCTGCGGATGGCTGACCCGCCGCGGCACTTCCTTGGTGGCTTCGAGCAGGAAGGTGTAGGGGCCGGGCGTGGCCGCCTTCAGCAGCCGGTACTGCTTGTTGTCGACCCGCGCATAGTTCGAGAGCTCGCTCAAGTCGCGGCACAGCAGCGTCAGGTGGTGCTTGTCGTCGACCTGGCGGATCCGGCGCAGCTGGTCGACCGCGTCCTTGTCGTCGAGGTGGCAGGCCAGCGCGTAGCTGGAATCGGTCGGCACGGCGACGATCTCGCCGCGCGCGAGCAGCGCCACGGCCTGCTTCAGCAGGCGTTGCTGGGGGTTGTCGGGGTGGACTTCGAAGAACTGGGCCATGGGGTCGATTCTGCCCCGAGATGGCGGGTCAGTCCGCCGCCGGGCCGCCCCAAGGCGGACGCGGCCCCCTCGGGGGGCAGCGACCACACGAAGTGGGGAGCGTGGGGGTCATGATTCGGCGGGTTCGATAGGGACCCGGCGTTCGCGCACGGTCAGCCAGGCGCCGGCCGCGCCGCAGACCGCGATCAGCCCCATGCCGATCAGTGAAATCCGGTCCGGAACATGGGAGAACATGATCCAGCCGCCCAGCATCGCGAAGGCGATCTGCGCATAGAGGTAAGGCGTGAGCGTGGAGGCCGGCGCGCGCTGATAGGCCAGGATCAGGAAGAAATGGCCCACCGTGCCCATGAAGCCCATCAGGCACAGCAGTGCCCACCAGTGCCAGGAGGGCAGCGCCGTCCAGACGAAGGGCAGCGCGAAGGAGGCCAGCAGCGTGCCCACCCAGCCGGTGTAGAAGTGCATCGTGAGCGGGTCCTCGGTCCGCGCGAGCTTGCTGGTCAGCACCTGGAACCAGGCGTTGGTCAGCACCAGCCCGATCGGCAGGAACATGGCCCAGCTGAAGGCGTCACCGCCCGGGCGCAGGATCACCAGCGTGCCCGCGAAGCCGCCCGCCACCAGCGCCCAGCGCAGCGGCGACACATGCTCCTTGAGCGTGGTGGCCGCCAGCAGCGTGATCACCAGCGGCGCGATCAGCACGATCGAAGTGAACTCCGCCAGCGGCATGTAGCGCAGGCTGAAGAAGGCCAGCGTGCTGGAGACGAGCAGCAGGGCGCCGCGCAGCAGTTGGTAGCGCGGATGGCGGGTGCGCAGCAGCGCCGTGCCGTGCCGGGGCAGCAGCACCAGCGTGGTCGCCACCGCCTGGAAGGCATAGCGGACCCAGACGCCCATCAGGATCGGAACCGCCGCGGTCGACAGCTTGGTGGCGGTGTCCAGCGTGGCGAAGCAGGCCACCGCGAGCAGCACCAGCCCGATGCCGGCCAGGATGCGCTCCGACGCGAGGTCGCGGATACCGGTTCTCGCGGCTGCGTCGCTCGCCGTGCCCGTCACTGGATGCGGTGCTCGAGCAGTTCCCACACCGGCGTGAGCTTGCCGGGCAGCGGAGGCAGCTTGCCGAGGTCGCAGTGGCTTTCGTCGGGGCTGTGGAAATCGCTGCCGCGCGAGGCCGCGAAGTCGAATTCGAGCGCCTTGTCGGCGTACTCGACGTACTCGGCCGGCGTGTGGCTGCCGGTCACGACCTCGATCGCCTGGCCGCCGTGGGCCTTGAACTCGACGAAGAGCGCGTACTCCTCGTTGGCCGTGAACTTGTAGCGGCCGGGGTGGGCGATCACGGCCAGACCCTTGGCGGCGGTGATCCAGTGGACCGCGTCCTTCAGGCTGGCCCAGCGATGCGGCACGTAGCCGGGCTTGCCTTCGGTCAGGAACTTGCGGAACACCTCGGGGGTGTCGCGGCAATGGCCGGCCTCGACCAGGAAGCGCGCGAAGTGGGTGCGCGAGATCAGTTCGGGATTGCCGACGAACCTGAGCGCGCCTTCGTACGMGCCGTGGATGCCGACCTTGGCCAGGCCCTCGGACATCTCCTGGGCGCGCTTGCCGCGGCCGCCTCGGGTGTCGTGGAGGCCTTCGCTCATCGCGGCGTCATCGGGATCGAAGCCCAGCCCCACGATGTGCACGGTCTCGCCCGCGAAGGTGACCGAGATCTCGGTGCCCGTGAGGTACTTCATGCCGTGCTCGCGGGCGGCGGCGGCGGCCCGGTGCTGGCCGCCGATCTCGTCGTGGTCGGTCAGGGCCCACAGCTCGACGCCGTTGGCGGCGGCGCGGGCCGCGAGCGCCTCGGGCGTCAGCGTGCCATCCGAAACCACGGAGTGGCAATGCAGGTCGGCGTTGAGGATGGAGGACACCGCACGATCTTATTCTTTCTCGGAATGGCCTGCGGCGGCCCTCATTCCAGGGTCCACCTCGCTGTCGCCCGACCCGGCCGCTCGAAACCGTCACAGCCCAATTTCAGGGATACCGCGGAACCGGCTTCGCCGGGCCGCTGGTATCGCCCCCATCAGGGGGGAGGCGCCGAAGGCGCTTCGGGGGGCTATCGTTTGTTCTTGAAAGCGACCCAGGCCGCGACTGCGGTGAAGCTCACCACGATGGCCACCACGATCCAGAAGCCGTGCCGGTGGTCGGCCAGCGGAATGCCGCCCACGTTCATCCCGAACAGCCCGGCCAGGATGTTGATCGGCAGCGCCAGCACGGTCACCACGGTCAGCACGAACAGGCTGCGATTGTTGTCCTCGTTGACATCGGCGGCGATCTCTTCCTGCAGCAGCTTGATGCGCTCCTGCAGTGCGCCCATGTCGCGCAGCACCACCGAGAACTCCTCGGTCGAGCCGCGCAACTCGAGCACGTCGGGCTCGGCCATCCAGGCGGGCGGGCTCTGCAGCAGCCGGAACAGCGCCGCCGGTTCGGGCGCCAGCAGGCGCTGCAACCGCACCAGCACCCGGCGCAGCACGCCGAGCCGGGCGCGCTTGTGGTCCAGCCGGCCGGCCAGCAGCGCGTCCTCGATGTCGTCGATGCGCGCAGTCACGCCGCGCACGATGTTCACCAGCACGTCGGCCTGCACGCGCAGCAGGTGTTCGAGCAGTTCGGTACTGGAGCGCGGCGCATCGCCGKCCTTGACCGAGGTGCGCAGCGCATCGACCGAGCGCAGCGGCTGGGTGCGCGCGGTCACCACCAGCCGCGGGCCGACGCTGATCCACAGGGTCGAGATGTCGGAGGGCTCGAAGCTGAACTCGAAGTGCACGTCGTTGATGACGGCGATCAGCGAATCGTCGGCGCGCTCGATCCGGGTCGAGTGCAGCCCGTCCTTCAGCGTCTCGAAGAAGAGATCGGAGAGGCCCGCGTGGCGCAGCAGCCAGCGCTCGGCCTGGGCATGGCTGAGGTTGAAATGCAGCCACAGGAAGGCGCCGGGCGGAGCGCCGGCCGCCAGCCAGTCGGCCGCCTGCGCGGAATCGACCGCGCGGGTCGGCTCCGGGGCGGCGGCATCGAACAGATAGCCGCAGATCAGCCCGGCTTCGTCGCTGCCGTAGGCGCCAGCGATCGAATTCATCGTGCGAGGGGCATGGTGGCGTGTCGGGGGATCATGTGGCCGCCATGTGTCAGTGGCGTGACGACGCCGCGTCGGCGTACTTTCTGTCACATGACCGTCACCCAGCGGGATCAGCATGGTGCAATCTCCCGCCATCCGAGAAGAACCATGACGCTGCCGAGCACCTTGAGCGACCCCGACGACCTGATGGCGCGCATCGCGCGCGACCTGGTCGACAGCTACGACGAGGAAATCGAACTCGAGCTCGAGGACCGCAACCTCGACGAAATGGCGTCGGGGACCGTCGCCGACAAGGCTGCGCGCCAGGCCTACTTCAAGGAGCTGTTCCGGCTCCAGGGCGAGCTCGTGAAGCTGCAGGACTGGGTGCAGCACAGCCGGCAGAAGGTCGTGATCCTGTTCGAAGGCCGCGACGCCGCGGGCAAGGGTGGCGTGATCAAGCGCATCACGCAGCGGCTCAATCCGCGCGTGGTGCGGGTGGCGGCGCTGCCGGCGCCCAACGACCGCGAGCGCACGCAGTGGTACTTCCAGCGCTACGTGGCGCATCTTCCGGCGGCCGGCGAGATGGTGCTGTTCGATCGCAGCTGGTACAACCGCGCCGGCGTCGAGCGCGTGATGGGTTTCTGCTCCGACGAGGAATACGAGGAGTTCTTCCGCACCGTGCCCGACTTCGAGCGGATGCTGGTGCGCTCCGGCATCAAGCTGATCAAGTACTGGTTCTCGATCACCGACGAGGAGCAGCACATGCGTTTCCTGGGCCGCATCCACGACCCGCTGAAGCAATGGAAGCTGAGCCCCATGGATCTCGAATCCCGCCGCCGCTGGGAGGAATACACCAAGGCCAAGGAGACGATGCTGGATCGCACCCACATCCCCGAGGCGCCCTGGTGGGTGGTGCAGGCGGTCGACAAGAAGAAGGCTCGCCTGAACTGCATCAGCCACCTGCTGGGCCAGATGCCCTACCACGAGGTGCCGCATCCGGCGGTGGCGCTGCCGGCGCGGGTGCGCAACGAGGACTACCTGCGGCACCCGGTCCCTGCGAGCATGTACGTGCCGGAAAGATACTGACCCGACGCGCTCCGGTGCCGGCAAGGCCTTGCGCGAGTTGGCCGATCGTCTGGTAGCTGGTCGGAGGCGAAGCTGCTACCGTGTTCCCAACGATATGCACGCCCACCCCGTCCCGCCCCCATGTCCCGCCGTTCGCTCTCTCCGCTGACACGTGCCTACGCGCGCAACCTGAAAGCGCTCACCAAGGCCACCAAGGCCACGCTGGGCAGCGGCAAGCGGATCGCCAGCCGGGTCCGGAGCGCGGCGGCCAGTCAGCTCAAGCCGCCGCCGGGACGCGGTGACTGGATCGCGGGGGCGGCGCTGGGCCCGGGCGGGGCGCGGCGCTATCACCTCTACCGTCCACCGGCTCTCGCGCTCGAGCCCGGCGAGAAACTGCCGCTCGTGGTCATGCTGCACGGCTGCGGCCAGACCGGGCGCGATTTCGCGGTCAGCACGCGCATGAACCGCATCGCCGACCGCGAGCGCTTCCTGGTGCTCTACCCCGAGCAGGATCGGCTGGCCAATGCGCAGGGCTGCTGGAACTGGTACGACCGCCGCTCGGGCAAGGCCGATGCCGAGGCCGCCACGCTGATGGCCGCGGTCGACCAGGTGCTGCTGCTCTATCCGGCCGACCGCGAGCGCGTGGCGGTCGCCGGGCTGTCCGCCGGCGCCAGCATGGCGGCCTTGCTGGGCACGCGCTATCCGGCGCGCTTCAAGGCGATCGCGATGCACTCGGGCGTGGCGCCCGGTGCCGCCAGATCGCCCGCCACGGCGCTCGGCGCCATGCGCGGCCAGCACGTGCCGCCGATGCCGGCGACCGCGGTCGGCAAGGCGATGGGTGCCGCGGCGGTCTTCACCACGCTGCCGCCGCTGCTCGTGCTGCACGGTGACGCCGACAGCGTGGTGTCGGCGAGCAACGCCGGCAGCACCGCGACGGTCTGGGCGGTCGCCACCGGAGCGAAGCCCGGTGCCGCCCGCCTGCTGCAGAGAGGCAAGCGCCATCCGATGCGCATCACCGACTACACGCGACGCGGCCGCACGGCGGTCACGCTGTGCGAGATCGCGGGCCTGGGGCATGCCTGGAGCGGCGGCGCGGCCAGCATGCATTTCAGCGACGCGGCCGGGCCTGACGCGTCGAAGCTGGTGTGGGCCTTCGCGGCGCGCCAGTTCCGGGAGACCGCGCCGCGAAGCTAGCGTCGATCTGAGCTGGTCGCACAGCCGAAGAACAAGCCCAGCGCCTGTGCCTGGCCGGCGCAGCCAGGCCCGTTGGTGAAACACCGCGGAACCGGCTCCGCCGGGCCGCTGGTGTTGCCCCCGGCAGGGGGTGGGCGGGCTACACGAAGTGAGCCCAACCTGGGGGCGAGCAACATCCCATACGCCACCCGGCGTATTTCCGCGGAGTTCCCCAATCCGCAGACTCCTCTCCATCGTCCAACCACACCAGGAGAAGGTAGTCACCATGCAACGTCGTTTCACACTCAAGGCGCTCAGCGCCGCCGTCGCTCTCGCGAGCCTCGGCGCTGCGCCTGCGTTCGCGCAGGACACCATCAAGGTCGGCGTGCTGCATTCGCTGTCCGGCACCATGGCGATCTCGGAGACCGTGCTGAAGGACACGGTGCTGATGGCCATCGACGACATCAACGCCAAAGGCGGCGTGCTCGGCAAGAAGCTCGAGCCCGTGGTGGTCGACCCGGCCTCCAATTGGCCGCTGTTCGCCGAGAAGACCAAGCAGCTGCTGGGCCAGGACAAGGTCTCCGTGATCTTCGGCTGCTGGACCTCGGTCTCGCGCAAGTCGGTGCTGCCGGTGGTCGAGGAAATGAACGGCCTGCTGTTCTATCCCGTGCAGTACGAGGGCGAAGAGCTCAGCAAGAATGTCTTCTACACCGGCGCGGCGCCCAACCAGCAGGCCATCCCCGCGGTCGACTACCTGATGAGCAAGGAAGGCGGCGGCGCCAAGCGCTGGGTCCTGCTGGGCACCGACTACGTCTACCCGCGCACCACCAACAAGATCCTGCGCGCCTACCTCAAGAGCAAGGGCGTGAAGGACWGCGACATCGACGAGAAGTACACCCCCTTCGGCCACAGCGACTACCAGACCATCGTCGCCGACATCAAGAAGTTTTCGGCCGGCGGCAAGACCGCGGTGGTCTCGACCATCAACGGCGACTCGAACGTGCCCTTCTACAAGGAACTCGGCAACGCCGGCCTGAAGGCCAAGGACGTGCCCGTGGTGGCCTTCTCGGTGGGCGAAGAAGAACTGCGTGGCGTCGACACCAAGCCGCTGGTCGGCCACCTGGCCGCCTGGAACTACTTCATGAGCCTGAAGAACCCGACCAACACGGCCTTCATCAAGCAGTGGAGCGACTACGCCAAGGCCAAGAACATCCCGGGCCACAAGGACAAGCCGCTGACCAACGACCCGATGGAAGCCACCTGGATCGGCATCCACATGTGGAAGCAGGCGGTCGAGAAGGCCAAGAGCACCGACACCGACAAGGTGATCGCGGCGATGGCCGGCCAGACCTTCAACGCACCCTCGGGCATCGTCTCGAAGATGGACGAGAAGAACCACCACCTGCACAAGAGCGTGTTCATCGGCGAGATCAAGGCCGACGGGCAGTTCAACGTGGTCTGGAAGACGCCGGGCCCGGTCAAGGCCAAGCCGTGGAGCCCGTTCATCGAAGGCAACGACAAGAAGCCCGATCAGCCGATGTAGTTGGCTCGCCCCCAGGTTGCCCGCACTTCGTGTCGGGCGCCCACCCCCTACCGGGGGCAACACCAGCGGCCCGGCGGAGCCGGTTCCGCGGTGTTTCTGGAACAGAGAGAACGCCGTTTTCACACCTATGCGCCTCATCATCTCCTGCGCTGCGGCGTTCATGCTGCTGGCGGCTGCTCCCGGCTACGCGCTGACCGCTGACGAGGCCAAGGCCATCGCATCGGGCGAGTCGGAGGCCCGCATCGCGGCGCTCAACCAGGCCGTGATCACGGCCGACGACAAGACCGCCGCCTTCATCCAGGCGATGTCGGATGACGCGGTGAAGTACACGGCCGACAAGGTCTTCGTCCTCAGGGACGAGAAGGCCTACGACCCGGTCACCGGCGCCGAGCAGAAGCTGCCCGACGACGCCGAGGACGTGGTCAACAACAACCTGATGCGCGGCGCGCTGGATGCCGCGCAGGCCGCGCTCAAGCTCACGAGCAAGGACGACGCGGTGCGCGCCGAGGCCGCGCAGGCGCTGTTCAAGGAGCCCGACGAGTCGCGCCTGCCGATGGTCGAGAAGGCGCTGGCCGCCGAAACCATTCCCGGGATCAAGGCACAGCTCGAACTGGTGCGTGCCGCCAGCATGCTCACGAGCGCCGACAAGGGCAAGCGCCTGGCCGCCGCCAGCGACCTCGGCGCCAGCCGCAGCCCCGACACCAAGCTGCTGCTGAACCAGCGGCTCGCCGACGAGACCGAGGCCGACGTCAAGGCCGCCATCGTGGCCTCGATCCGCAGCATCGACGGCTCGCTGGTCTGGGGCGACCGCATCAACGCGATCTTCAGCGGCATCAGCCTGGGCTCGGTGCTGCTGCTGGCCGCGCTCGGCCTGGCGATCACCTACGGCCTGATGGGCGTGATCAACATGGCGCACGGCGAGCTGATGATGATCGGCGCCTACGCCACCTACGTGATGCAGGGCCTGTTCCAGCGCTACCTGCCCGAGTCGGCTTTCGGCTGGTACCTGGTGGCGGCGATCCCGGTCGCCTTCCTGGCCTCGGCGCTGGTGGGCGCGGTACTGGAGCGCGGCGTCATCCGCTTCCTGTATGGCCGGCCGCTCGAGACGCTGCTGGCCACCTGGGGCATCTCGCTGATGCTGYAGCAGCTGGTGCGCTCGATCTTCGGCGCCCAGAACGTCGGCGTCGAGAACCCGTCCTGGATGAGCGGCGGCCTGACCATGCTGAGCAACGTCACGCTGCCCTGGAACCGCATCTGCATCATCGTCTTCGCGGGCCTGGTGCTGCTCGCGATGGGCTGGCTGATCGGCCGCACGCGGCTCGGGCTGTTCGTGCGCGGCGTCACCCAGAACCGTCCGATCGCCTCCTGCATGGGTGTCAACACCGCGCGCATCGACACCTACGCCTTCGCACTCGGCTCGGGCATCGCGGGGCTGGCGGGCTGTGCGCTGTCGCAGATCGGCAATGTCGGCCCGGACCTGGGCCAGAGCTACATCGTCGACTCGTTCATGGTGGTCGTGATGGGGGGCGTCGGCCAGCTCGCGGGCACGGTGTACGCGGCCATGGGCCTCGGCATCCTGAACAAGTTCATCGAAGGCTGGGCCGGCGCGGTGCTCGCGAAGATCGCGGTGCTGGTCTTCATCATCATCTTCATCCAGAAGCGGCCGCAAGGGATCTTCGCAATGAAAGGCCGGAGCGCCGAGGCATGAGCAAAGCTGTACTACCTTCCAAGGGACCGCTGCTCAGCGGCAAGGGCTGGACCGTCTTCTTCGTCGCGCTGATCGTGGTCTGCGCCTTGGCGCCGGTGCTCAACATCGTGGTCCCCGCGGGCAGCGCGCTGCACATGAGCGACTACGCGGTGGCGCTGGTCGGCAAGATCATGTGCTACGCCATCTGTGCACTGGCGATGGACCTGATCTGGGGCTACACCGGCATCCTGTCGCTGGGCCATGGCCTGTTCTTCGCGCTCGGCGGCTACATGATGGGCATGTACCTCATGCGCCAGATCGGCCGCGACGGCAACTACAAGAGCGACCTGCCGGACTTCATGGTGTTCCTCGACTGGAAGACGCTGCCCTGGCACTGGACCTTCAGCGACAGCTTCATCGCCACGCTGATCCTGATCGTCGCGGTGCCGGGCCTGATCTCCTTCGTGTTCGGCTTCTTCGCCTTCCGCTCGCGCATCAAGGGCGTCTACTTCTCGATCATCACGCAGGCCATGACCTTTGCGGCGATGCTGCTGTTCTTCCGCAACGAGACCGGCTTCGGCGGCAACAACGGCTTCACCGACTTCAAGCGCATCCTGGGCATTCCGATCCAGACCCAGGAGATGCGCATGACGCTGTTCGCGCTGACCGGCCTCACGCTGCTGGGCTTCTTCCTGTTCTCGAAGTGGCTGATCGCGAGCAAGTTCGGCCGCGTGCTGCAGGCCATCCGCGATGCCGAGACGCGCGTGATGTTCTCGGGCTACAACCCGCTGGGCTACAAGCTCACGATCTGGGTCATCTCGGCCATCATGTGCGGCGTGGCGGGCGCGCTCTATGTGCCGCAAGTCGGCATCATCAATCCGGGCGAGATGAGCGCCGCCAACTCGATCGAGATTGCGATCTGGGCCGCGGTCGGCGGCCGGGCCACGCTGATCGGGCCGATCATCGGCGCCTTCATCGTCAACGGCGCGAAGAGCTGGCTCACGGTGGCCTACCCCGAGTACTGGCTCTACTTCCTCGGTGCGCTGTTCATCGCGGTCACCTTGTTCCTGCCGAACGGCATCGTCGGACTGGTGAAGAAATGGACGTCCAGGGCCAAGGCGCCGCGCGAAGGCCGCCGCGAGGCGCAGCGCGCCGTGGCGGTCGAGCAGGGCGTCGAGCCCGTGGCATTGCCTCCGCTGGCGGTCGAAGCGAAGGGGGCCCGCGCATGACACCCGACCTGATGGACGCCGGTGCCGAACGCATTGCCCGCCACGGCGGCGCGGCCGATCACGCCTTGCAGACCGAGTCCGGCGGCCGCGCCGCGGGCTATGGACGCCACGCCACCGCGGGCGAGGTCGACACGACGCACGGCCGCATCCTCTACCTCGAAGATGTCAGCGTCAGCTTCGACGGCTTCAAGGCGATCAACAAGCTCTCGCTCGACATCGCGCCGGGCGAGCTGCGCTGCATCATCGGGCCGAACGGCGCCGGCAAGACCACGATGATGGACATCATCACCGGCAAGACGCGGCCCGACGAGGGCACGGTGTTCTTCGGCAGCACCATCGACCTGCTGCGCCACAAGGAGGCCGAGATCGCGCAGCTCGGCATCGGACGCAAGTTCCAGAAGCCGACGGTGTTCGAGCACCTGACGGTGTTCGAGAACCTCGAGCTGGCGCTCAAGACCGACAAGGGCGTCAAGGCGTCGATGCTGTTCAGGCTGGATTCGGCGCAGGCGGATCGGCTCGCGGAGGTGCTGCACACGATCCACCTGGACGGCAGCGTGCTGCGCCTGGCYGGCAACCTGAGCCACGGCCAGAAGCAGTGGCTGGAGATCGGCATGCTGCTGATGCAGGACCCCAAGCTGCTGCTGCTCGACGAACCGGTGGCGGGCATGACCGATGAGGAGACGGCGCGCACGGCCGAGCTTTTCCTGAGCCTGAAGGGCAAGCATTCGCTGATGGTGGTGGAGCACGACATGAGCTTCATCCGCACGATCTCGGAGATCGTCACGGTGCTGTGCGACGGCTCGGTGCTGGCGCAGGGCACGCTCGACGAGGTACAGGCCGACGAGCGCGTGATCGAGGTCTACCTAGGCCGTTGACCAGCAAGGACACACATGCTCAACGTCAAGAACATCCACCAGTACTACGGCGGCTCGCACATCCTGCGCGACGTCAGCTTCGAAGCGCGGCTCGGCAAGGTCACGGTGCTGCTGGGCCGCAACGGCGTCGGCAAGACCACGCTGCTCAAGTCCCTGATGGGGCTGGTGCCGATCAAGAGCGGCAGCATCGAGTTCGACGGCGCGCCGATCCAGAAGAAGACGCCCTACGAGCGCGCCCGCACCGGCATGGGCTTCGTGCCCCAGGGCCGCGAGATCTTCGCGCGCCTGACGGTCGAGGAGAACCTGCGCATGGGCCTGGCCTACAAGCCGGGCTCGACGCCGGTTCCGCCGGAGCTGTACGAGCTGTTCCCGGTGCTCAAGCAGATGCTGAACCGGCGCGGCGGCGACCTGTCCGGCGGCCAGCAGCAACAGCTCGCGATTGCCCGCGCGCTGGCGCCCAAGCCCAAGCTGCTCATCCTCGACGAGCCCACCGAGGGCATCCAGCCGAGCATCATCAAGGACATCGGCCGCGTGATCCGCATGCTGGCCGACCGCGGCGACATGGCGATCGTGCTGTGCGAGCAGTACTACGACTTCGCGCAGGAGCTCGCCGACGACTACCTCGTGATGGAACGCGGCGAAATCATCGCGCGCGGCCTCGGCAAGGACATGGAAGCCAACGGCGTGCGTCAGCTGGTCGCGATCTGATCAGCGTGCGGCGGGTGCGGCCGCCGCCATTCTTTCGCGGGCGAGTGCGGCGAAGGCCTGCAGTTCCGAGGCGTTGAGGTCGGAGACGGCCCAGGCCTGCATGCCGGCCTGGGTCCAGTGCACCAGGTTGTAGCCGCGCCGAGCCTGCAACTGAGGCTTGGTCGACTTCCCGTCGGCCGCCGGCCAGAGGAACAGGTTGATCACGTGCGGGCCCGCCCGGTAGACCAGCGCAGCGACCGCGCGCCCGTCGATGTAGTCCATGCGGCCTCCGGTCAACGGCATGCCCTCGGCCGCGAGATCGATCACCGGCGGTGAGAAATCCAGCTTGCCGGCGAACCAGGGCTTGACGGTGTGCTGGTCGGTGGACGCCACGTCGGCGAGGTGCGAGGCCATCAAGGAGCGGACATGGCTGTCGGTGACGGCCTCGCTCGTCGCATCCTGCACAGGCACCACCAGCAGCGCGAGGGCCAGGCCCCAGGCGGTCGCCGCGCCGGCGCCGAACAGCGACAAGGCCTGGAGCCAGCGGCCGGACACGGGCGCGCGCCGGGGACGAGCGGGGGGCGCCTGCTCGCCTTGCAGATCGGCACGGATACGCTCGGCCAGCGCCGCGGGCGGCGCATGCCGCGTGCCCTCGCGCCGGATCATCACGCCCAGATCGTCGTCTTCAACTGCTTGCATCATGCCTTCCTTCCCGTTGTCCGTGCGGCGCTTCCGCCTGCAGCGCGGTGCGCAGCAAGGCCCGTGCGCGCGACAGCCGCGACATCACCGTGCCGATCGGAACGCCGGCGATGCGTGCGATGTCCTCGTACGACATCTCCTCCAGTTCGCGCAGCACGATGACTTCGCGGAACGACGGCGCCAGCGCCTCGATCGCGGCGTTGATCCGTTGGCCGCGCGTGCGCTGTTCCCAGACCACCGCGGGATCGCCGAGGTCCCCGGGCGCGTCGCCGCCGCTGTCGCGCAGCTCGTCGAACTCGACCTGGTCGGCCAGGTGCCGGTGCTGGCGCATGCAGTCGTAGCAGGCGTTGCGCACGATGCCCAGCAGCCAGGGCCGGGCCTGCTCGCCGCGCAGGTCGTCGTAGAAGCGGAAAGCGCGCAAGTAGGCGTCCTGCACTGCGTCCTCCGCCTGGCGCTCGTCGCGCAGCAGCCAGCGCGCCAGGTTGTACGCGGCAGGCAGATGCGGCAGGGCCGCGGCCTCGAATCGACGGGTGCGATCGGTCACCGGATTCCTTCTCCTGCTTGACGGGCCGAAGCCGCTGTTTATTCCGGGGGCGGGAATAGCCAGGGCGCCGGGGCCGTCATGCCTGGTGTCGATTCTGTTCCTTTCCCCCTCGTTCAGGAGTCCCACCATGAAGCTGAAGCCGATACTTGCCGCCGCGCTGGCTGCCTTGCTGCTGGCCAATCCCGCCTTTGCCGCCGGCGCCAAGGCCTATGTGGGCAATTTCAAGGACGACACGGTCAGCGTGATCGACACCGCCGCCCAGCGCCTCATCGCGACGGTGCCGGTGGCCGCGGGTCCCGACGGCATCGTGGTCGCCCGCAATGACCGCCAGGTCTTCGTCAGCGGCGCCAGCGGGTCCAGTCTCAGCGTGATCGACACCGCGAGCGATCGCATCAGCGGCACCGTGGAGGTCGGCAAGGGGCCCCAGGGCCTGGCCATCACGCCCGACGGACGGTGGCTGCTGGTGGCCGTGAATGGCGAGGACCGGGTGGCCTTCGTCGATGTGGCGACGCATGCGGTGGCGGCGACCGTGCCGGTGCCCAAGCCGCACACGCTCGCGGTCGGACCCGACGGCAGGAAGGCCTACGTGTCCTCGCAGGCACCGGGCAACTTCGCGCTGGTGGTGATCGATCTGGCGACGCGCAAGGTCGCCGCGAGCGTGCCGGTCGAGAAGACGCCGCGCGACCTCGAGTTCAGCCCCGACGGCAAGAAGCTCTACGTGACGCTGGCCGGCGTCAGCGCGGTGCAGGTGTTCGACGCCGCGTCGAACAAGCCGGTTGCGCAGATCCCCACCGGCGTCTCGCCCCATGTGGCGCATCTGTTCGCGGGCGCCCGGTCGGGCGTCGTGGTGGTCCAGGGGCCGGGCGAGCTGATGCTGTTCGACCCGGCGACCCAGGCACCCAGCGGCAGCATCGCGGTCGGCAAGCAGCCGCACTGGGTCGACATCCTGCCCGGCGGCAAGAAGGTGCTCGTGACCAACGAAGGGTCCAACGACGTCAGCCTGGTCGACCTCGCGGGCGGCCCGGTGGTCACCATCCCGGTGGGCAACGCACCGCGCAAGGTGGCGGTGCAGCACCGGGCCGGGAGCGGCGCCCGGGTCTCGATCGAGAACTTCGCCTTCGGGCCTGCGCTGCTCGCGATCAACGCCGGCGACAGCGTGACCTGGACCAACGACGACGGCGCGCCGCACGGCCTCGCGTTCGCGGACGGCGCGCCGGGCATGGCGCTGATGCTGCCGGGCCAGAGCTTCAGCCGGGCCTTCCCGACGCCGGGGGCCTACGACTATGTCTGCGCGGTGCATCCGTACATGACGGCGCGGGTCACGGTGGGGGCGCAGTGAGCGGCGGCGCCACCTCCTCGAGCGGCTTGCGTTCCGCATCGACCGCGAAGCGCAGCGCCAGCAGCCCGGCGGCGATGACGAGCCCGGCGCCGATCGCGTAGCCGATGGCGACCGCGCCGCGGCTGCCGGTCTCGATCAGGGCGCCGAACAGCCACGGCGCCGCGAAGCCGCCGGCACCGGTGCCCACCGCATAGAAGATCGAGATCGCGATCGCGCGCATTTCGAGCGGAAACACCTCGCTGACCGTGAGGTAGGCCGAACTGGCTGCGGCGGAGGCGAGGAAGAACACCGCCGACCAGCACAGGGCCTGGCTGCGGGCGTCGAGCCAGCCCTGCATGAAGGCCCAGCCGGTCAGCGCCAGGCCGACGCCCGAGAGCCCATAGGTCAGTGCGATCATCCGGCGCCGGCCGACGTGGTCGAACAGCGGGCCCAGCAGCAGCGGCCCCAGCACATTGCCGAGCGCGAACGGAAAGATGTAGAGCGCCACCCGGCCTTCGGGCACGCCGTGGAAGCGCGTCAGCACCAGCGCGTAGGTGAAGAAGATCGCGTTGTAGAGGAAGGCCTGCGAGATCATCAGGGCCAGCGCCACCATGCTGCGCTGCGGGTAGCGCCGCAGCAGCACCTGCGCCACCTCGCGCCAGCCGGGGCCGGCCCGGCCGCCGAAGCTCACATGGCCGATCGCGGGAGGCAGTGCCCCATGCTGCGCCGTGACTTCGGCCTCGATGCCTTGCATGATGCGCTCGGCCTCGCCGGCACGGCCGTGCGCGATCAGCCAGCGCGGGCTCTCGGGAACGTTGCGGCGCACCAGCAGGATCGCCACGGCGAGCAGGGCGCCCAGCGCGAAACCGGCGCGCCAGCCCCACACCGGCCCCAGCACCCGGGCGTCGAGCAGCCAGAGGCTGAGCCCGGCCCCCAGCCCCGCACCGATCCAGAAGCTGCCGTTGATGGCGAGGTTCACGCGGCCGCGCACCCGGGCCGGGATCAGTTCGTCGATGGCCGAGTTGATGGCCGCATACTCGCCGCCGATGCCGAGCCCGGTCGCGAAGCGACACAGCGCGAAGAAGGCGAAATCGGGCGAGAAGGCGGTGGCGAGCGTCGCCGCCGCATAGAGCGCGAGCGTGACCAGGAACAGCTTCTTGCGGCCGAGCCGGTCCGCCAGGCGACCGAACGCCAGTGCGCCGATGACCGCGCCGCCGACGTAGAGCGAGCCCGAGCCGCCGATCTGCGCGGCGCTCAGCCCCAGCGTGTCGGGTCGTTCGAGCACGCCGCCGATCGAGCCGACCAGCGTGACCTCGAGTCCGTCCAGCACCCAGGCCACGCCGAGCGCGATCACCACGCGCCAGTGCCAGCGCGACCAGGGCAGGCGGTCGAGGCGGGCGGGGATGTCGGTGCGGGTCGCGCTCATTGGAGTACCTTCGCGCAACAGCGCTTCGGTATTCGCCTTGGGAGCGGCCCTGCGGCTCATGCCCGTTCGCCTACATCGACCAAATCCGCGGCGGCTGGCCGGACAGGCCCCAGAGTTCGGCGCGCCAGGCCTGCCAGACCTGCCGCAGCAGGTGCATCGCGGGTTCGACCACCGGCGCCAGGGTGCGCAGCACGATGATCCCGGGATGCGGGCTGGTGGCGCCCGCGCTTTCGCTCAGCGCGTGGGCCTCGATCAGCGACCGGGCGGCCTCCAGCGCGGCATCGCGTCGGGCGCGCTCCATCGGCGAGCCGGCGACGAAGAAGATCGAGGCCAGGCAGCGGTGGCCGGCCAGGCCCAGCGGACTCTGCAGCAGGCGCTGGTCTTCTGCGTCGATGCGACCGCGTTCCAGCCATACACCCGGCGCTTCGATGTGCTGCTGCAGCGTGCCGCGTTCGAAAGGCTTGCCGGCGTTCGGGAGGCCGAGCGCCGTGACGTCCCAGCCGATCAGCTCGGCGCCTTCATCGACGCGCAGGATCAGCCGGTTTTCGGCCCGGCAGCCGCTGAAGCAGATCGCCTCGAGCGGCAGCCATTCGAGGCGGGCGCCGGCTTCCACGCTGAGCTCCGTGCGCTGCAATGCCAGTTCGCCGTCCGAGCGATAGAAACGCGAAGCGCCTGGCGTGGTGATCAGCCCGTGGCTGCCCGCCGCGGCACGCACGCGGAGGTCCAGCGTGTCGCCGCCGACCAGCCCGCCGGGCGGATGCACCAGCACGTTGTGGCAGACCGCATCGCCTTCGGGGTAGAGGCTCTGCAGGATGCGCAGCGGCCCGTCGTGGCGAAAGCGCGCCACGCTGCGCCGGGCTTCCAGCTGGTAGTCGAGGTCAAGTCGTGCGTGCCATGGCATGACGGGAAGTGTAGAGATCCCGGCGCCGGGTGTTTCAGGATTTCCAGGCGCCGACGTGGGCCGCCGCGGCCTCGTCGACCAATGCCGGCCCGATGCATTCGATCGCATGCGCAGAGGCCCGGAAGACGTCGCGGCAGGACAGCTCGGCATCGCGCTGGTCGCCGCGTTCGCCGCGGAACACGCGCAGCCGCTCGGCGTCGATGCCGAACACCACGCGGCCGATGTTGGCCCAGAAGATCGCGCCCGCGCACATCACGCAGGGCTCGCCCGACGAATAGATCGTGGCGCCGGCCAGCTCCTCGCGCGACAGCTTGCGCGCCCCGAGCAGGCGCACCGCATTGGTCTCGGCATGGCCCGTGACGTCGCCGGTCTCGGCCGTGTTGCAGTAGGCCTCGGCCAGCACCTCGCCGGCGGCCGAGACCACCACCGCACCGAAGGGCCGGTTGCCGCGCCGCCGCGCGGCGTGCGACCAGACGATGGCCTTGCGCAGGTAGCGGCCGTCGCGCTCGTCGAGTTTCTGTTCAGCGGGAAAGCTGTCCGAAGGAAGTGAACTCATGCCTGGATGCTACGTTCATTGCGCGCCGGCAGCATCGAGCTGTTGAAGATAGCATCGGCCGACGGCTTGTTCCGCAGCCCGAACACCTCGGCCACTTCGTCGACCTGCTGCTCGAGCAGCAGCTTCCTGATGTCGCCCAGGCCGTGCCCGCGTGTGTCGGCGGCGCCCACGTATTGCGCGGTGATGGCCCAGCGGGCGAGTTCGATCTTCGCGTCGAGGATCGGTTCGCGCTGGCGCATCGCCGCGACGCTCGGCGCCGGGTCGGCGAAGGTCTCGACGATCGCGCGGTTGGTCGCGCGCAGGAAGGCCGCCACCGCCTTCGGGTTCTCCGCGATCAGGTTGCTGCTGGCCAGGATCGCGTTGCCGTAGAGATTGACGCCGGCATCCGAGTACTTCAACACCGAGAGGTCCTCGGGCTTCATGCGCGCGAACAGCGAGATCGCCGAGTCGTGGAAGTAGGTGGCGGCATCGACATCGCCGCGCACCATCACGTTGTCGCGGGCGCTGAAGTCGGTGGTCTGCCACTGGAAGGCGTCGGCCTTCATGCCCTGCTTGCGCGCCACCATCGGCCAGGCGCGCCGCGTCGATTCGACCGCCGCCGCCGCGACCTTCTTGCCCTGCAGGCTCTTGAAGTCGGCGCCGATGCCGCGGTCCTTGCGGCCGATGATCACGAACGGTGCGCGGTTGTAGTACTGGTAGACCGCCTGCACCACGGGGGTGCCCGGATGCTGCGCATTGAACTCGATCAGCGAGCTGATGTCGCCGAGGCCGAGCTGGTAGACGCCGCTGGCGATGCGCGTGATCGAGGCCACCGAGCCGGCGCCGGTGTCGATCGTGACGTCGAGGCCTTCGTCCCGGTAGTAGCCCTTGCTTTCGGCCAGGAAGAAGGGTGCGGTCTGTGCGTTGATGCGGAAGTCGAGCGTGAACTTGAGCGGCGTCGGTTTGGCGCCCTGCGCGAACAGGGCGGGTGCGGCGAGGGCGGCGGCGCTGGCTGCGCCGGTGGCGACGAAGGTACGGCGTTGCATGGATGGGGCTCCTGGAAATCGTGGCTCCTGATCGCCTGCCGGACGGCGGGCGCTTCAAGAGCAATTTCCGGGCGGCGCACGAAGAAAGGGCGGTGCGTGCGCTGCTGAACGCTTCTACTCTTGCCCGTTGCCATGCAGGACGCATGCCAGGCGCTGCAGGCCCGCAAATTGCAGGAAGATCGACGCAGAGTAGAAGCGTTCAGCTTGGGTGCGTGCAGGCCATGGCGGGAAATTGCTCTTTCAAGTTGATCCCACGCAACCGAAGGAGTCATTCATGCTCGTCACTCAACAACCCGTCTTTCGCAAGTTCTGGCATGCCGTCATGCCGTTGGCCGATCTGCAGCAGGGGCCCAGGCCCTTCACGCTGCTCGGCGAGAACATCGTCCTGTTCCTCGATGCCGAAGGCCGGCCGGCCGCGCTGCGCGACCGCTGCTGCCATCGCACCGCGAGGCTCTCGAAGGGCTGGTGCGTCGACGGCGAAGGCAAGGCCTGCGGGCAGGGCGCGATCCAGTGCGGCTACCACGGCTGGACCTACGACCGCAGCGGACAGGTGATCCGCATCCCGCAGTACGAGGCCGACCGCAAGATCTCGCCCGACTACCGGACCACGGCCTACCACTGCACGGCGCGCCATGGCTATGCCTGGGTGGCGCTGGAGGAGCCCATCGCCGGCATTCCCGAGATTCCGGAATTCGACGATCCGGGCTATCGGACCATCCACCAGTTCTACGAGGAGTGGCAGACCAGCCCGATGCGCGCGCTCGAGAACTCCTTCGACAACTCGCATTTCAGCTTCGTGCACCGCGCCACCTTCGGCGTCGCGGCGAGCCCCAAGCCGAGCAGGTACGAACTGGTCGAGAACGAGAGCGGTTTCCATGCCGAGACCGTGATCGATGCCGCGAACCCGGCCCGGTTCCACGCCATCAGCGGCGTGACCGACCCGATCACCACGCGCCACATGCGCAACGCCTACTTCCTGCCGTTCTCGCGCCGGCTCGACATCGAGTACCCCTCGGGCATCCGCCACATCATCATCAATTGCTTCACGCCCATCGACGACGGCCGCATGCAGCTGTGCCAATGGCTGTTCCGCAACGACACCGAGGCCGACTGTCCGGCGCAGATGCTGATCGATTTCGACGAGGAGATCACGCGCGAGGACAAGGACATCCTCGAGTCGACCGACCCCGATGCGCTGGTCGACACGCGGCGGCGCGGCGTCGAGTACTCGATGGAGTCGGACCGGCCCGGCATGCTGATCCGCAAGCACCTGATGCAATTGCTCGCGAAGCATGGCGAATCGGAAGTGCATCGCATGCAAACCGTGGCGCTCGCGCAGGCCGCCTGAAGCACTCGGGCGCTACCATCGCGTCTGATCATCAGGAGACCTTCATGAGCATCACAGTCCGCCGCGACGGCATCACCGGCACCCGCCACATCGTCAAGATCCGCGCGCACGAGTTTCCGGTCGATGCATCGCCGGATCTCGGCGGCAAGGATGAAGGGCCTTTGCCGCATGATCTCTACGACGCATCGCTCGGCGCCTGCAAGGCGCTCACGGTGCTCGTCTACGCGCAGCGCAAAGGCATTCCGGTGGAAGAGATCGAAGTGATCGTCGACCGCGATGACAGCGAAGAACGCAAGGGCACCTATCGGCTGGGCACGTCGCTGCGCGTCACAGGCAACCTGACCGAAGCGCAGCGCGCCGATCTCCTGCGCGTGGCGGGCAAGTGCCCGGTCCACCGGCTGATGACCGAGGTCAAGACCGAGATCGAGACCCGGTTGGTTTAGCTCGCCCCCAGGTTGGCTCACTTCGTGTAGCCGCCCACCCCCTACCGGGGGCAACACCAGCGGCCCGGCAAAGCCGGTTCCGCGGTGTTTCACCAACGGGCCTGGCTTCGCCGGCCGAGATGGAGCCTTGGCGGGTTAACCCACCACCACTTCGCTGATCTGCATCACCGGCTGCAGGTCGGTGTAGTTCGGAATGTCGCCCATGATCTCCTTCGCATGCGGCCCGAAGGCGGCCTGGAAGGATTCCACCGAGTCGCAGAAGATGTGGCACATGCCGATGTAAGGCGCGGGTGCGCCCGGTGCGCCGCCCGCGATGCCCTTGTCGATCGTGTAGGACTTGCAGGCCTCGCCCATCCTGCTTTTGAGCAGCGGCATGTGCTTGTCGCGGTAGTAGCCGTGGTCGAAACGCGCGCCGGCGG